>CBESNZ010000039.1:0-13982 GCA_965531045.1 uncultured Acidimicrobiales bacterium | reverse complement strand
TGACCATGATCACGAGTGGTACGACACGGATGCCGATCCGGACGAGTTGGTGAACCTCGCCCACGATCGGTCGCGGCGCGGGGAGCTGCGTGACAACTTCGAACGCCTCAAGCACTACGAGGCTCAAGCCGGCGGCTAGTCCCGAAGGCTCAGCGACCAGCTCGCCGCTTGGCGTCGAGCATCGGCTCCCGAGGAGCAGCAACGCGAGGGACGAGCGTTGCAGGCGACGAAGAGTCGAGTGCTCAGAATTTCAGCTAACGAGTCGGCTTTCCACCGACGATGCTGGCGCGCTCCATGATGCGAACGTCGGGCCAGTAGTCGCTGGCCGCATAGTGCTGCACGGCGCGGTTGTCCCAAAAGGCCACCGAGTCGTTCTCCCAACGAAACCGACACTGATACTCGACCGTGTCGGCATGTTTGCAGAGCGTGTCGAGCAGCGCTGTGCTCTCCTGCTCTTCCAGGCCGGCGATGTGGCTGGTGAAGAAGCGGTTGACGTACAACAGCTTCTTCCCGGTCGCGTGGTGCGTGATGACGACCGGATGGGTGACGGTTGGAAATCGTTCGCGCATCTCGGCCTGCTTGTCGGCCGGGACCTGATTGGCAAAGGCCAGCATGTAGTCGTGCACGGCGTCGAGGCCTTCAATGCGATTTTTTGTTTCGTCGTCGAGGCCCTCGTAGGCCGCGTGCATGTCGCAAAACAGTGTGTCGCCGCCGGTGGCAGGGACCCTGACCGCGTGCAGGATCGCCCCGAGTGACGGTTCGGCCCGCCAGGTCACATCGTGGTGCCACCCGTTTTCGTAGCCTCCGGTGTCGGCACCCTTTTCGAATCGAACCAGCTCGGGTTGCTGATCGTTTCCCGGGATGAACGGGTGGAGCTCGAGATCGCCGAAGCGGCGGGCAAAAGCCACGTGTTGCTCAGGGGTGAGTGGCTGATCGCGAAAAAAGATCACCTTGTAGGCGTGCAGTGCGGCACGGATCTCGTCGATCTGGGCATCGCTGAGCTCGCCGGTGATGTCGATGTCGTGAAGTTCGGCGCCACAGGTTGCGGCAACGCGGCGAACGGTGAAGTGCTCCCAGGTGAGGTCGTTGAGGCGACTCCGCTCGGCGGCGAGATGGCCAAGCGGACCGATCGAGACGTCGGGGAATTTGGGAAACCGCACGCGTTTGGCCGCGAGTCCTGCCGCTGGGTCGGCGTCGGCTACGAAGGTGGTCGCTTCGGTGCTGCTCATGGGGTCACCGTACTCAGCTTTGCAGAAATGCCGAAATGGTCGCCCAGGCGGACGGGTCCTGGAGCAGGAACATGTGGCCGCCGTCGCACATCTCGAGCGTCGCGTTCGGCATCTGGCCGGCGATTCGTTCGAGGTTCGAGGGTGGAGCGATACCGTCGTACCGGCCGCCGATGACGAGCGTGTCCGCGGTAACGCCGGGCAACGCGTCGAACACGTCGTGCCCGGCGCGGGCTTCGAGCTGGCGGCGGGCGCCGATACCGGCTTCCGATGATGGGTCGGGATTGGGCCGATTGGCCACGAACTCCCCGTAGCGCTCGAGTCCGGCCGGCAATTGTGCTGACCCGGGAACATATCGAGTGTCGACGAGCGACAGCGAGGCGTCGCCGCGTTGCGCGGCCGGGAGCGGCGCGAGTGCCAGGAGATCGGCGGAGGAGCCACCCGATCCACCCGACGACGTGCACGCCAAGACCAGCTTGTCGATGCGATCTCCGTGACGAACGGCGAGATTCTGGGCGACCATTCCACCGAAGGAGATGCCCATGACACGGGCGGTCGGCCATCCGAGATGGTCGAGCAGTGCGGCCGCGTCGTCTGCATAGTCGGCCATCGTGTCGTCCACGTCGGGTTTGCTGGTCTGTCCCAATCCGCGTTGGTCGTAGTGCGCAACGGTGAAGTGTTGGTTGAGCGGAGTTGCTTCCGGCTGCGATGCGCGAAGATCGTTGCCGGACCCCGAGATCATGAGCAGCGGTGGCCCGTCGCCGTGCAGTTCGTAGTACACGTCGAGGTCACGAATGGCAGCGAACGGCATATGTGGCAACCTACAACGGCCACGAGGCGACTGCGAGAGAGGCTCGGCATGCCCGGACACACCGACCCACACGGCGGGCTACCGATCAAGCTCGGACCCTGCGGCAACGGCGAATTCGTGCCACCACCAACCACGAGCGTCGTGCGCGAAACCATCCGTCGAGCGAACTTGGAAAGTACAGCCACCGCTCGACGCCTGGGTATCTCGCGTCGCCGGTTCTTGGCATCGGCCTGTGGTTCGGCACTGACCTTGCTCACGCTCAACGCCTGCTCGAGCGAGGCTCGGTCAGCGGGGTCGAACAATTCGCTCGCCGGCCGGGTCCCACCCGAAACCGCCGGCGGATCCTACGAGCTGCCCCCGATAGCGACGACCGAGGTCGACGTGGCCACCAGCGTGTTGGGTGGCGACGAGTTCATCATGGATGTCCAGGCGCACCTGCTGGAGTACGAGTCGACCCCGGACGTTCCCTGGGATGGGAGCCCGTTCCTGGGGCAGTCCTTCCCCCAGCAGGCCTGCGGCGAGGCGGACCCTCGCGCCTGCTTCTCGATCGAGCAGTTCCTCGATCTCTATTTTCTCCAGAGCGATACGTCGATCGCCGTGTTATCGGCAATTCCGGTTACGTCCGCCGACAATCCGCTGTCTGCGGAGGTGATGGCTGCGACCCGAACCATCGCCGACGCGCTGTGCAGCACCGAACGGGTGCTGGCCCATGGCCAGGCGATGCCGTCGTTGGGTGACCCGAGCGAGGCGCTTGCGGCCATGTCCGAGCTTCGCGACCGCCACGATCTCAGCGCGTGGAAGGTGTACACGCACCTGCCGACCGGATTCACCCTCGACGACAGTCGGGCGGCTCCGGGAATCAGCTCCACGCTGGGGCAGGACTTCATCGATCACGTGCGAGCGATTGGACCGCCGATCATCTGCGTCCACAAGGGCTTCCGTGGCGTTGGAGGTGGCGGGTCGTCCTATGCCGACCCGGCCGACATCGGGCCGGCGGCGGCGGCGAATCCGGACATCGCTTTCGTCGTCTACCACTCCGGGTTCGAGAGCGATGTTCGCGAAGATGCCCATGACCCAGCCGGGGGCGGCGTCGATCGCCTGATCGCGAGTTGCGATGCGGCCGGAGTCGGCCCCGGCCAGAACGTGTACGCAGAGCTCGGTTCCACCTGGCGAGCGCTGATGGGAAGCCCCGACCAGGCCGCCCATGTCCTGGGGAAGCTTCTCGTGGCGTTTGGGGAGGACAACGTCGTGTGGGGAACGGACTCGATTTGGTACGGCAGCCCGCAAGACCAGATCGAAGCGTTTCGCGCGTTCCAGATCACCGAGGCCTACCAGGAGGCCTTCGGCTATCCCGCACTCACTCCGGGGCGAAAGGCCAAGCTGCTGGGACTGAACTCCGCCCGGCTCTACGGGGTCGAGCCAACGCATCCCGCGTGCACATTCTCCCGTGCCGAACTCCGCGAGCTGCGACAGCTGACGCCAATCGCTGCTGCCACCTACGGCCCCGCGGCGCGCGACGAAGCGCTCCGCCTGGTCCTCGACCACAGAATTTAGACCTGGCTAGACCTGGCGGTCGCGACCCTCCCAGTAGGGTGCCCGCAGCTCACGCTTGAGGATCTTGCCGGTGGGATTGCGAGGGATCTCGGTGACGAAGTCGACCGACGTCGGGCACTTGAACCCGGCGAGGCGGGTCTTGCAGTGGGCGATCAGTTCTTCGGCGGTGGCCGTCTGGTCGGGAGCCAAGATGATGACGGCCTTCGGGGTCTCGCCCCACTTCTCGCTGGGCACGCCGATCACCGCGACGTCACCAACGGCATCGTGGCTCATCAGGACGTTCTCGATCTCGGCCGGATAGATGTTCTCGCCGCCGGAGATGATCATGTCCTTCACCCGGTCGTGAATGAACAGATAGCCGTCCTCGAGGTACCCGGCGTCGCCGCTGCAGAACCAGCCGCCTCCGGGAAGGGCCTTTTCGGTGGCCTCGGGAAGACGCCAATAGCCGATCATGTTGGCGGGCGAGTGAATCCACACCTCGCCCACCTCGCCATCGGGTAGCGATTCGCCGCTGTCGGCATCGACGATCTTGAGCGTGACGCCCGGTAGCGGCGAACCGGCGGATCGGAGCAGATGTTGGCGCGGACCACCCGGATCGTGGTCTTCGGGCATGAGTTGGGTGACCGCTCCGGTGGTTTCGGTCAGGCCATAGATCTGCACGAAGTCACAGCCGAACATCTCCATCGACCCGACGAGTACCTCTTCGGTGATTGGGCTCGCGCCGTAGGCGATGAGCTGCATCGACGACAGGTCGATCCCGTCTCGGGGCATGAGCAGCAGGAATTGGAGGACCGCCGGCACCAAGAACGCGTGCGTGATCTTGCGGTCTTCGATCATTTGCAGGGCCGTGGCGGGGTCGAGATCGCGCACCAGCACCGTCGACGCGCCCTTGGCCATGCCGAACAGGGCCCAGCCGGCGCCACCGATGTGGAACAGGGGCATGGCGCAAAGGTTGACCGAGTCATCGCTCATCGCCCACGACGAGGCCGCATCGACGAGTGCGGTGAAGTTGTTGTTGGTGAGCTGTGCTCCCTTGGGCAAACCGGTTGTGCCGGAGGTGTACATCTGGAGGCACACGTCGTCGGGCTGCGGCGCGATGCCGGGGTCGTCAGTGCTCTGACCCTCGAGCCAATCGGCGTAGCTCTGGTGGTCGCCGGCTTCACCGATGACGATGATCTTGGGATCGTGCTCGAGTCCCTCCTCGAGCATCACCGACAGATGATCGGCGAACTGCTCGTCGACGATGAGCACCTTGGCCTCGGCATCGTTCACGATGTAGGCCATCTCCGGCGGAGCGAGGCGCCAATTGACGGCGACCAGCACCGCATTCACCATGGTTCCGCCGAAGAGAAGCTCGAAGTACTCGATGGCGTTCTTGTCGATGTAGGCGATGCGATCTTGCGGCTCGACCCCGGCTTGAACGAGCGCGTTGGCGACCATCGCCGCTCGGTCCAGCATCTGTCCCCACGTCTGGGTTTCGTCCTCGAGACGGATCATCTCAGCATCCGGCGTCGCCGAAGCGGTGCCTCGCAGGATCTCGACCACCGAAGTGATACCCGTGTTGCCCGTGTCGCCCATGTCTCCCCTTCTCGTGGCTTCTGCCACAGAACGTGCCGTCAGCGGAGTGTAGCGGTGGTCACACCCGGGCGGGGACTCCGGGGCGGCCAAACTCTCCGCAATGTCGCGTCGCGCCTCGTCGAAACGGGGCGGGGCGAGCCGAGGCGACGATTCAGCTACAGACGCCCAGGTAGTTCGTGCTGGTGATGTTCGGAAACACCGCTTGCACGTTCGTTTCGCCGCGACGCTTGGCCAGGATCTCCGCCAGGACGGTCTGATAGTCGACGAGCACGGGCACAACGTCGTCGTTGGCGGCCGGATCGATCGGGCTGTCCGGTCCGTACAGGCCGCCATTCACGTTCCCGCCCATGATGATCATGCCACCCCCGGCGCCATGATCGGTTCCGGCGCTTCCGCTCTCGGGAATCTGGCGCCCGAATTCGGACATCGCGACGACCGTCACCTCGTTGCGGGCCGGGCCGAGATCGTTGTAGAACGCCGTCAAACCGGAGCTGAGCTCGTCGAAGAGCTCGATCATGTTCCCAGCGGCGGCATTGCCTTGGCCATCGTGGGTGTCGTACCCGCCGACGTTGAGGGTGACGACCTCGGTACCGACCCCCGAACGAATGAGCGCGGCGGTGTTGCGAAGCTTCCAGCCGAGTCCCGTGTCGGGGTACACCCCGTCCGGGGCCTCGAACTGGCGAAAGTCGATCGCCCGCAGCTCGGCCATGGCATCGAGAACGGTTTGTCCGGCGATTGCTGCCGGATCCGAACCGGCGAACGCCGTCTCGAGGCTTTGCATGACCGCATTCCGGTTGGCCAGTCGGTAGATGTCCGGGGCGAGACTCCAGCCGCCGAGCGCACTGCCGTACCCGGACAGCGTTTCGTCGACGGCGGTACCCCACGACCGAGCCACCATCGGGTCCTCGGCGACGGATCGTTGCAGGTGCCGGGTTGCCCACCCATCGGCCTGATTCCGGCCGGCGCGCTTGAACAACTCGGTCATGAAGAAGTGGCTGCGATTCGCACCCATGGCTTCCGGGACGCCGGCGGCCTGCACGAACGCCAGGTCACCTGCGGCCCAAGGGCCGTTCTTCAGGGCCGCGAGCGCCGGGTGGAAGCCGTACTTGTCGTCGATCTGGAGGCAGCCGTTGGTCGTGCCGGGGCCCGAAATCGAGGTCTGCGGTCGCATCGAGTAGTAGGTGTTGTTGGTGAACGGCACCAGAGCGCTCAGCGCATCCATGCCGCCATCAAGGTGTAACAGGACGAGCACGTCACCACGCGACGGCTGCGTCGGCGTCGCAAATGCCACGCCGGGCATCGCAGCGATTCCCGCGGCGCCGACGGAACCGGCGAGGAAGGCGCGACGGGACAGGCCGCCCGCGGTCAGCGACGCTCGCGCCCGGGCCGGTGCGGTGGTGTCGGAGGATTGCATCGAGGACACGGGATCACCCACGGAGCTGGAAAGTAGGGAACATGAAGAACATGGCGATGACGTCTTCGGGATTGGTGATCGACGATGCGCCGATCGTCAGATTCGGTCCCGCACCGATGTAGCTGAGAAACGCGTCGATCTCCGCTTGGGTGATCGTCTTGCCGCACAGGCGTTTGCCGAGCGCGACGGCGTAGTCCGCAGCGCGCATCGAACCCGCCGGGAGGATCGACGAAAAGTCCATCGTCAGACCGTTGCCTTGTGCGATAAACGGGGATCGGCTCCAGCGGGTTTGCAGAAAGCTGGTCGAGATCCAGTAGTTGTTGGCGACCGGGAATCCGTTCGGAGCCGACCACCCCCAGGGAGAGTGTCCCGTCACGTTGAGGTAGCCGGGCACGGTCTTGTCGTTCCAGCTGTGCCACTCGGCGCCCACGTCGACCTGCGCTTCGGTCGCTCGCAGCGCCGACACGACCCATTCGAAACCGCGTTTTGCCCGTTGCCCCTGGCTCTGTTGAAACTCGACGCTGAGAAGGATGTGGCGAAGAACCGGAGCGATCAGCGTTTGATTGGCGAGGTAGATCGCCGTCGCGCTGTCGACGAGCGACTCGGGTGCGTCCTCGTCGACGAAGTAGCGGACGAGCTTCGTGCAGATGAAGCGAGCGGTCGACGCATGCCGGGAGAGGAACCGGAGGAACTTGATCGCGTCGTCATAGCCGAGGTCGCCGCCGTTGCCCGGCGTGCTCCATTGACCGTTCAGGAAGCTGATCGGGCCGTTGTAGTGGAACTCGGGTTTGTAGACGAAGTCGCTCCACGGTCCCCAGCGGGTGGTGAACCCGCTCATCACCTTCGCCGCGGAGACGACGTCGTCCTCGGAATAGACGTGTTCGCCGTCGTGGATTCCGAGGGTGTGCAGTTCGAGGAGTTCGCGCCCGTAGTTCTCGTTGACGCCCTTGGCGGTCGCCGCGTTGCTCGTGTCGTTGTTGAGGTACACGAGCATGCCGACGTTGTGGGCGCTCTCGCGAAGCAGGTCCTGGAACCGCCCGAAGCAGTTCTGGCGGATCGCCCGATCGAGAAACAGGTAGTGCGGCTGCTGGCCCATGCCGAGCGCGATGCTGAAGTGTTCGCGCCAGAACTGCACCATGACTTCTTGCAGCTGTCGCTCGCTGCTGAGCGCTCGGGCCACCGTCGACCAGTACACCTGGGACTCGACGGTGTTGTTGTTGTCGAAGGCTTGATCGTGATCTGCGTCGAGCAGCCAGAAGCCGCTCAGCGCCTGATCGGTGGCGGTGTCCGGGATCGTCGCCGGCGCGAGTTGTTTGTCCAGCCAGACCTCGGGGCCCATGGAATCGATGGCGCCGATCAAACCCGGCGTCGGGCCGAACGTCGCTCGCGCTGCGAGCAGTTTGGCGTGCGACCGCTGGCCGACGGGTGAACGACCCTTGTCGATCGGCAGCGCGACGCCACGATGCGTTGCGATCTGTCCGGTGACGGGATCTCTCCCGACCCTGCCGTACGTCAGTGGTTCGCCGGTCACGGGGTCGACGTCGACGATGACCTCAAAGATGTCGTCGACGCTCACGCCGGCCGTGATGATGACGCTTTCGGCAACCGGAGCAGGAAGGTCAGCGGGCGGAACGGGGACGCCGAAGTTTGTTTCGGATCCGCTCTTGGCCTGCACGTCGGCGACGACTGTTTGAACCGGGGCCTGCGACGCGCCCGACGCTTCGCCATCGCCACTCGTATCGCCGTCGGGCAGTATCGGGCCGAGTTGGAACCGGGTGGACGGTGGACCTGCGGTCGTCGGCGGAGCGGTCATCTGCGTCGTTGTCGGAGCAACGGTCGAGGGAACGCCCGTGGACGGAACGGAGCCTTCGGCCGGCAACTCGCGTCGGACACCGACGGTGGGTGGTGGACTCGCCGGGCCGCCCTTGCCGGAACGCACGAGTGCGGTGGCGCCCATGGCCGCACCGGTTGCGCCGAGCGCCGCGAGCGCGAGTACGGCGCGGCGGTCGACGGCCGCTCGCTCTGCGTTGGCGTCGTCTTTTGCCGGGGTGATGGGCCGGCAGGTTTCGTTTGGTCGCACGGTACGTTCCCCAAGGACTTGCGTTTCGGAGATATCGGCGATTCGCGCGGGAACCTTGAGCGTTCGTCCGCATCGCTGCATTGGCGGCGTCGGGGATGCCCCAACCGTGCGGAAGGGTTTTTCTCGGCTCGGCCCTCTTCGGCAAATTCCCCGGGTGGTCGTTGTTGCTAGAGTCGCCTCTCGCAACCTCGGGTCGACTGCGTCCATGACCACCTGCGATCCGATACGCACCACACTCGACGCCGACCGGGACCGACCCCAGGAGACATGAATGACCCGCATGACGCCAAGCGAAGCCTTTGTCGAGACGCTTGTGGCCAACGGGGTGACCACCACGTTTGGCATCATGGGTTCGGCCTTCATGGATGCCATGGACATCTTCGCTCCCGCCGGCATCCGATTGGTACCGGTGGTTCACGAGCAGGGCGCCGCGCACATGGCCGACGGCTACGCGCGTGTTTCCGGGCGTCACGGTGTCGTCATCGGCCAGAACGGGCCGGGGATCTCCAACTGTGTCACGGCGATTGCTGCGGCATTCTGGGCCCATAGCCCGGTCGTCATCGTCACGCCGCAGACCGGCACGATGGGCATCGGTCTCGGCGGATTTCAAGAAGCCAATCAGCTCCCGATGTTCGAGGAGTTCACCAAGTATCAGGGTCACGTCAACAACGAGAACCGCATGGCCGAACTCACGGCCCGGTGTTTCGATCGGGCCATGTCCGAAATCGGTCCGACGCAACTCAACATTCCGCGCGATCGTTTCTACGGCGATATCGACGTGACGATTCCCGAACCGCAGGTGCTCGATCGCGGCGCCGGTGGTGAACGCTCGCTCGACGAAGCCGCAGATCTCCTGGCGAATGCAACCTTTCCCGTCATGGTGTCCGGCGGCGGTGTGGTCATGGGCAATGCCATGGCGGAGGCGATCGAGTTGGCCGAACGGCTCGGCTGCCCGGTGGTCAACAGCTACCTGCACAACGACTCGTTCCCGGCGAGCCACGCGCAGTGGTGTGGCCCACTCGGCTACCAGGGATCGAAAGCTGCGATGAAACTCATCGCGCAAGCCGACGTGGTGCTCGCGCTCGGTACGCGGCTGGGACCGTTCGGCACGCTCCCCCAACACGACATGGACTACTGGCCCCAGGATGCGAAGATCATTCAAGTCGACGCCGACCACAAGATGCTCGGCCTCGTGAAGCCGGTATCGGTGGGGATCTGTGGTGACGCCGGAGCCGCCGCGAAGGCACTCACCGAGCGCCTGACCAATCGCGAGATAGCCGGCGACGCCACCCGTGAGGAACGCTCGGCCACCACTGCGGCGGAGAAGGCCTCGTGGGAAGCCGAGCTCGATGCCTGGACCCACGAGCGCGACCAATTCAGCCTCGAGATGATCGAAGAAGCGCAGGCCGAGCCGGGAACGTGGTTGCACCCTCGCCACGTGTTGCGCGAGCTCGAAAAGGCCATGCCGGAGCGGGCGATGGTGTCGACCGACATCGGCAACATCAACTCCGTCGCCAACAGTTACCTGCGGTTCGAGGAGCCCCGCAGCTTTTTTGCGCCGATGAGCTGGGGCAACTGCGGATACGCACTTCCCACCATCATCGGGGCCAAAGCTGCGGCGCCCGACCGTCCGGCCATCGCGTACGCCGGTGACGGCGCCTGGGCCATGAGCATGAGCGAGCTGATGACCGCCGTTCGCCACGACATCCCTGTGACCGCAGTGGTTTTCCACAATCGCCAGTGGGGGGCCGAGAAGAAGAACCAGGTCGACTTCTACGGCCGCCGGTTTGTTGCCGGCGAACTCGACGGCGGCGAGAACTACGTCGAGATCGCCAAGGCCATGGGCGCCGAGGGCGTCAGGGTGGACAACATCGACGACGTGGGACCATCGCTCAGGGCCGCGATCGCCGCGCAGATGGCCGAGGGCAAGTCGACGGTTATCGAAATCATGTGTACCAAGGAGTTGGGCGATCCATTCCGCAAGGATGCGTTGTCCACTCCCGTGCGTCATCTCGCGAAGTACAAGGACTACGTCTGAGCGCCGGCCCCGCACCGATGAGCCCCGCACCGATTGGTTCCGCGTCCGCGCGACCCGACGTTCCGATCGACGTCGAAGCGGTGTTCGGATTCCCGACGACGTTGTCGGTGATGGGCTTCGGCACCCATCAGGACAACGCCGACGGCGCATCGTTCAACGATCACGTGCCCGAGGTCGACCCGGCCTATCGGTTCAATCCGGCGGTCACCCAGGCAATCCTCGCCGGCTTCAGTCAGAATCGGCGCGTCCTGGTGCAGGGTTTCCACGGCACCGGGAAATCCACGCACATCGAGCAGGTCGCAGCCCGGCTGAACTGGCCCTGCGTTCGGGTGAACCTCGATGGTCACGTGACGCGCATGGACCTCGTCGGTCGCGATGCCATCGTCGTGCGCGACGGCGCACAGGTCACCGAGTTCCGCGAGGGCATGCTGCCGTGGGCCCTGCAGCGACCGGTCGCGTTGGTGTTCGACGAGTTCGACGCGGGGAGGCCCGATGTCATGTTCGTGATCCAGCGGGTCCTGGAACGCGAAGGAAAGTTCACCCTCCTCGACCAGAACCGGGTGTTGACCCCGCATCCCAGCTTCAGGCTGTTCGCCACATCCAACACCGTCGGCCTCGGCAACCTCACCGGCCTCTACCACGGAGCGCAGCTTCTCAATCAGGCCCAAGTTGACCGCTGGAACATCGTCGCCCGGCTCAACTACCTGCCCGCGGCGGAAGAGCGCGCCATCGTCACGGCGCGGGTGCCCGAGATCGTCGCAGCAGCGGACGGCGATGCCATGGTCGCGGCGATGGTGCAGGTCGCCGACCTCACCCGCCAGGGCTTTGCGGCGGGCGACATCTCCACCGTCATGTCGCCGCGCACCGTCATCAGCTGGGCCACCAACCAGCTGATCTTCGACGACGTGTTCGCCTCGTTCGAACTCTCGTTCCTCAACAAGTGCGACGATGCGGAGCGGTCGATCGTCGTCGAGTATTTCCAGCGGGCGTTTCCGAACGCCGTCGACTGACATGGCCGAGTCGGCAACGGTTCGGGCCGCGGATGCCCGATTCGACCAGCGCCGACGCGAACGCCTCGGCTCGGCCACGTTGCGGGCGCTGGGGCACAGCACAGCAGCGGAATATCGCCATCGAGAGCTGCAGGTCGATGGCGCCCCGATGGCGCTGGGTACGCCCTATTTGCTCGTCGATCTCGCAACGGTGAGCGACGCGGTGGCGCGGGGCGTCGTCGACGGCCTCGCCGTGCGGCTCCGATATGGCGACCGCGTCGCGTACGACCGATACCAGCCGG
Organism: uncultured Acidimicrobiales bacterium; assembly: GCA_965531045.1. Classification (GTDB taxonomy): domain Bacteria; phylum Actinomycetota; class Acidimicrobiia; order Acidimicrobiales; family SHLQ01; genus CBESNZ01. The sequence goes on along the minus strand of CBESNZ010000039.1, from coordinate 1,990 downwards.
CGGCCCTCCTCGAACGCGCCGTGTACGACCTTGCCGAGCAGTTCCGCTGCGAGGCGCTGCTTCCACCGTCCCTGCCCGGAGCGGATCACAACATCGAACGAGCGTTTCTCGCGTGGTGTCGCAGCGAGGAGGCCACCGAATTTGCCGCAACCGCAATCGGAACGTTGCTCTACACGGTGATGCACATGATGCGGTCGCGCGTGGTTCGTCAGCTGGCGGATGAACAGATCGAGACGCAGATCGAGGAGACCCGATCGCGGATTGCTCCCACCCTTGGCACACCCCTACGTGCGCTGCGGCCGGCGGTCGGAGATGCCGACCTGTTCCTCCGGCACGCCGCCGACCTGGCTGCAGCTGTCGGGGCGCTCGCGTCGATGGACGAAGGTCGAGGTGACGAAAGCGCGCAAACGGTTCTGGACATCTTCCTCCCGACGGGCTGGGAGCACGACGACACAAGCGCCACGGGAGCGCTCCCGGCGCCCTCGATTGGCGACCTCGAGGGCGACGTCGTCGACGACCTCGATCACCTCGGCGGCTATCACCCGTTCACGACGGCCTATGACGAGCGCACGACGGGCACTGCGCTCTACTCCGCCGAGCGCCGCCGGCAACTACGGATGCAACTCGACCGGTTGCGGTCGGCCCAAGCGGTCAGCGTCGGTCGCCTGGCGCAGCAAATTCAGCGCCGTCTCGCACTGCAGGCCCACGACGGATGGAACGCGGCGGCCGAAGAAGGCGTGCTCGACGGTGCTCGACTGGCCCAGCTCGTCGCCGACCCGACAAACCACCGCGTCTTCCGATCCGAGCGGCGCCAACCGACCGCACCGCTCTGCGTCACGTTCCTCCTCGACAACTCGGGTTCGATGAAGCGCCAGCGATTCGCGTCGCTGGCGGTCCTGGTCGACACCATGTCCCGCGCGTTGGATCTCGCCGGGGCGACATCGGAGATTCTGGGCTTCACAACCGCCGCGTGGAACGGCGGCCGGGCACTGCGCGACTGGCGGGCTGCGGGGGAACCCCCGCAGCCCCGCCGGATCGGCGAGACCCTCCACATCGTCTACAAGGACGCCGATACGCCGTGGCGGCGGGCGCGCTCCGGCATTGCCGGCTTACTGGCTACGCAGCACTACCGCGAGGGAATCGACGGCGAGGCCCTCATCTGGGCATACCAGCGGTTGCTGCTGCGACCCGAGCCGCAGCGGGTGATCGTTCTGGTGTCGGACGGGGCCCCGATGGACGCCGCGACGCTGCATGCGAACGGCGACCGGTATCTCCCTTCACACCTGCGTCGTGTGGCTCGTTTCATCGAGCACGACCCGACGGTCAGGATCCGCGGCCTGAGCTTGGACATCGCCGTCGACGCAACGTTCACGCACGAGGCGGTCGTGGATCTGGACGGGACCCTCACCCTTGGGACCTACCACGACGTCATCGAGCTGCTCGCTTGATCACGCGCCTGGTTGTGTTCCGGATCTTCCAGCGGGCGCAGCCGACGTTCGGCGATCCTCGCCCGCTCAGGCCTGCAGCGATGCGATCACGGCGACGTTGGCGATATCGCGCGCACTGCAACCGCGACTGAGGTCGTGCATGACGCCGTCGACACCCTGCAGGAGCGGTCCGAAGGCCTGCGCTCCGCCGATCCGTTCGGTGATCTTGTAGGCGATGTTACCGCTGTCGAGGTCGGGGAAGATGAACACGTTGGCCCGACCCGCTACCGGCGAGTTCGGAGCTTTTGTGGCGGCGACCTCGGGTAGCCACGCCGCGTCGAACTGCAACTCGCCGTCGACCGCCAAGTCGGCAGCGAGCTCACGCACGCGCCGGGTGGCCGCGACGACCTTGTCGACGCGGGGATGGTTGGCGCTGCCCTTGGTGGAGAACGACAACATCGCAACCCGCGGTTCCTCGCCGGTCAGTCCGGCGAAGGTGGCGGCCGAGGCGATCGCCACCGAAGCGAGCTGCGCGACGTCGGGGTCGGGTAGGACGCCGCAGT
>CBESNZ010000038.1:0-14079 GCA_965531045.1 uncultured Acidimicrobiales bacterium | reverse complement strand
CCGAGGGGTTCGACGCCATCGTTTGCGCCGGCAACGTCATGACCTTCCTCGCGCCGAGTACCCGTGGTGAAGTGCTCAAGCGCCTGGGGCAGCATCTGCGGGACCAAGGTCGGATCGCGATCGGCTTCGGATCCGGGCGTGGGTACGAATTCGATCAATTCCGAGCGGATGTTGTAGCTGCGGGGTTGGTCGTAGACGTCGAGCTCGGGACGTGGGACCTGCGCCCGATCGGCGCCGAATCCGACTTCCTCGTCTCGATACTTGGTCGCGCACCCGTTCGTTGACGGGCGCTGGCGCGTCAGTCCCGACGGTGCACCAACATGGGAGCGCCGCCGGTCGGGCGATTGACCACCATGCCCACCGGCGCCGGCTTCTGTGGGCGGACGGCGGCCACGTCGAGTCGCTGGGCGATACGACTGATGATCAACGTGAGCTCCATCTGTGCGAGCGCGAAGCCGATGCAGTTTCTCGCCCCGCGACCGAACGGCACCCACGCCGCGTCAGCAGCAGCCTTTTGGTCGGCGGTGAGGTCGACGAACCGATCGGGGTCGAAGATTTCGGGCGACGACCACGACGTGGGGTTTCGTCCAGCCAGGTGCGCGGACCAGAGAATCAGCGTTCCCTTCGGGATCCGGAAGCCGCCGACGTCGAGGTCGATCGCCGCCTCGCGTGGGCTGATGACCCCGGCCGGGTGCAGCCGTGTGGTCTCGCGCATAGTTCGGTTGGCAAGGTCGAGCGCAGCGAGCGTGCGGTGATCGGGGAGCGCAGCGGCGCCGTGCAGTGGACCGAACACCTCGTCGGCTTCGGCTCGGAGCCGCTGCCAGAGTTCGGGGGTCAGCGAGATGCACCAGAACATCCATGCGAGCGACGCCGACGTGGTGTCGAAGCCCGCGCCCATCAGCGAAACAACCTGGTCGCGAATCTCGCTGTCGGACAGCTCTCCTTCCCGCACCAACGAGGCAAGCACGTCGCCGGCATCGTCGTTCCGGTGCTCGGGGGTCGCCCGAAGGGAAGCGATCTCGTCGTTGATGATCGCGTCGAGCGATCGACGATCGGCCCGGACCTTGGCTCGGGCGGTCCACGGGATCGGGTGTGGCAGCTGTTTGAAAGCCGGAGCTTCCAGGTAGTCCTGCGGGCGTTTGAACAGTCCTCCGATCTCTTCGGCCCGTTTGGCCAACGCCTCGCCGAACAGGGCGCGGACGACGATGTCGAGGACCAGTGACCGGCCGACGTCGTACAAATCGACCGGACGCTGATCGTCGTCGAGTGAAGCAATCACGGCGTCGATGGCGATATCGGTGCGGTCGATGATCATCGGGATCCACCCGTTGAGTCGTCGGCGACTGAACGCTCCCTGCACGGACGACCGGCGCCGCTTGTGATCGGCCCCATCCGAAACGATCATCGACTCGTCACCGACGACGAACCCGAGCACGTTGAACTTGTGGCCCCAGCGGAAATTGTCGGGTGGCATCGCAAGCAGTACACGCAACGTCGTCGGGTCGCCGACGACGGCCATTCGCACCGGCCCGGCACCGAAGCGATAGTTCGACCCGAACTCGGCCGCCAACTGGTCGAGCACGGGCGCCGGGTCGGCAAAGAGGCGTCGAAGCAGGCCCGGTTGGCGATGTATCGACGGGCCGGGGAGAGCGATCGGGTTCATAACGCCTGAGCCATGCCCTTTGTTAGCACGCGGACGAGTTCGTACGGGAGGGGCGGTTCGTATCTGCCGGCTGCATCAGTGGTCACGACGGCGTCGGGAAGTATCGTCGGGCGCTGTTCGCGTGCGATGTGAAGGATGGACTATGGCTGGTGGCCTTGTTGGCTTGCTCGATGACGTGGCGGCGTTGGCGAAACTCGCCGCGGCGTCCATCGACGACGTCGGCGCAGCTGCGGGCCGCGCCAGCGCAAAGGCGGCAGGCGTCGTCGTCGACGACACTGCGGTGACCCCGGCCTATGTGCAGGGGCTCGCCGCTGATCGGGAGCTCCCGATCATCAAGAAAATCGCGTTGGGATCGCTGCGCAACAAGCTGCTCATCATCTTGCCCATCGCCCTTGTGCTGAGCTCGGTGGCACCGACGCTGGTCGAGGTCATCTTGATGCTCGGCGGAACCTATCTGTGCTTCGAAGGCGTCGAGAAGATCTACCACAAGCTCAAAGGCGACGATCACGACCACGACGTGCCGGTCGCGATGCAAGGCCCGGAAGCCGAGGCCAAGACCATCTCGGGGGCCATTCGAACCGACCTCATCCTGTCGGCCGAGATCATGGTCATCGCCCTCAAAGAGGTGATCGACGAGAACTTCGTGGCACGGGCCATCATCATGGTCGTCGTCGCTTTGCTCATCACCATCATCGTGTACGGGGTGGTGGGGCTGATCGTGAAGATGGACGACATCGGTCTCTCGCTCGCCGGGCGGGACTCACGGGCATCGCAACGCCTCGGCCGCTCGATGGTCGCCGGTATGCCGGTACTGCTGAAGTGGCTGTCGATCATCGGCACGGCGGCGATGCTGTGGGTGGGCGGTCACATCATCCTCGTCGGCTCAGACGAACTCGGGTGGCACGGCCCGTACGACATCGTGCACGACCTCGAAGGGTCCGTCCATGACGTCGGCGGCATCGGTGGCGTGCTCGGATGGCTCGTCAACACGTCGATTTCGGCCTTCATCGGCATCCTCATCGGGGCCATCGTCGTCGCGATCGTCACGAAGCTCCCGATCGGATCGAGCGAGGACACGAGCGTCGACCACTGAGCCCTGTTGCCCGTAGCCTGCAACCATGAAACTGCAGGACTGGGGCGACCGCTGGGCGAAGGGGCAGATCGGTTTTCATCAGGCATCGGCAACCGACGCGCTGGTGACGTACGCCGACACGGTGTGGGGCAGCGCCCCGATCGGGCGGGTGTTGGTGCCGCTGTGTGGAAAGAGCCTCGATCTGGAGTATTTGGCGCAGCGATCCGAAGCAGTCGTCGGTGTCGAGTACGCGGTGCAGGCGATAGAGGAGTTCTTTGCCGAGCGCGAGCTGTCTCCCGCTGTGGAGCCCGGAACCCCGGCGCGGTATCGGTTGGGCAGGTACGACCTGTTCGCGGGTGACTTCTTCGACGTGACCACCGAACACGTCGGCGTCGTCGATGCCGCATTCGACAGAGCGGCGCTGGTTGCGCTCGAAGCCGACGTGCGGGTTCGGTATGTCGCCCACATGCGTTCGCTCCTGCCCGCAGGCGCAAAAACACTGTTGGTGACGTTCGACTACGACCAGTCACAGATGAACGGACCGCCGTTTGCCGTGTCCGACGACGAGGTTCGTTCGCTCTATCGGGACGGCTTCGACCTCGAGCATCTGGAAACGCGCGACGTGCTCAACGACGTGTTTCGTGGTCGCGGACTGCAAGCGATGACCGAGTCTGCATTCGTGGTCACCCGGCGTTAGCCGGGGACGATCTGCCCGGTTTCGATGGCGGCGAACACCTTGGCGTCGATGGGCAAATACCGGTCGTCGGCGAGGTAGAACAACGGATCGTCGACGACGTCCGGATCGAAGCCCTGCTCGCGGGCGTGGACCTTCTGGTGCTTGAAGGTCCCTGTGACATCGATCGGATCCGACGTGATGCGAAGGAACAGCGGACGTTCGTACGCCGGCAGCTGGTCTCGCACGAAGCGAGCGAGCACGTCGCGGTCGAAGTCGGGTTCGACCACCAGTTCGGCCATACCGGCCCGGCCATCACTTCCGGTGATCTTGACGCCGTAGACGTTCGACTCGGCGACCCCGATCGCCTCGTTCAGGACGTCGGCGACCTCGTTGGTGGACACGTTCTCGGCCTTCCACCGGAACGTGTCGCCCAGACGGTCGACAAACGACACCCACCGTCCCTCGTGGAGTCGTAACAAGTCGCCCGAGTTGAAGTACCGGTCACCCCGCCAGAACACGTCGGTGAGAACCTTTGCCTCGGACGCCTCTCGGTCGAGGTATCCCTCGAACGGGATGGCCTTGGTGATGATGCTGAGCAGCAACCCGGTCTCGCCGGTCCGTACCTTGCGGCAGAAGCCACGTGGGCTTCGAACGACCTCTCCAGTGGTCGGATCGCAACGCACGATGACGTTGCCCGGAGGTAGGCGTCCAACCATGCCCGGCTTGCCTGCGAGGTTCACCAGGAATCCCATGCCCTCGGTTGCGCCATAGAACTCGCGGATCGTCGGCACCGCGAAGCGCTCTTGAAACTCCTCCCAGATGTCGGGCCGCATGCCGTTGCCGGCCATGCTCCGCAGCTGGTGATCCCGCTCGTGGGGTTGCTCGGGTGTCTGCAGCAGATACCGGCAGAGCTCGCCGATGTACACGGCACTGATTGCGCCGAAGGTCCTCGCATCGGCAAAGAACGCCGAGGCGGAGAACTTGCGACGCAACGCAATGCCTGCGCCCGTCGCGAGGGCGGCGCTCCAGCCGAGCATCAGACCGTTGGAGTGATACAGCGGCAACGTGACGTAGATGAGCTCGCCGGGCTTCGCCCGGTGCAGCGTGTGTCCCGCCATCGCGCCGGACACGGCGAATCGGACATGCGGGATGACGGCAGCCTTCGGCAGTCCTGTGGTGCCTGAGGTGTAGATGTAGACGCAGTGGTCGTTGGCCTTGACGCTGAGCGGGTCGAGCGGATCGGTGGGCTGGGCGGCGACCGCCTCGTTGAGCGTTTGCAGGCCGTCCGGCGCCGAATCACGTGACGATTCGGCGTCGACGAAGATCTGCGATGGGTCGAGGTCGGGGAGGGCTTGCTGAAGCGCGGCGAGCTTGTCGGCGTGCTCGCTGCCGAAGACGATGAGCGCTGGATCGACGATCTTCACCACATGGGCGAGCGGAGCGCCGCTGAGATTGGTATTGATCAGCGCTGCGACAGCTCCGATTCGCTGGAGACCGTGAAACGCAAGCAACAGGTTGGGACGGTTGTCGAAGTTCAGCACGACCCGGTCACCGACGCCGATGCCTTGGCTCGCAAAGAATCGTGCGTATTGATCGGCTCGCTCGCGCACCTGACGGTAGGTGATTCGCTCGTCGAGGAACGCGATCGCGGTGCCATCCGGGTGACGACGTGCACAATGATCGAGCATCGAGTCGGCGGTGGCACGCCCGATCGCGGCCGCCGGCAGCGCGGTGGTCATGCCGTGAAGCAGACGTAGCCGTTCGGAGATCTGCAGGTTCATGAGGCCGCCGCGTGCGCGAGATGGGCTTCGACTGCGGCCAGCCATTCGCCGGGATGGGTGAGCTGGGGCGAGTGGTAGGCGCCGTCGATGATTGCGCACGCGCCATGCGCGACCGCGTCTGCCAGAGCCTCGGCGTGGTCGACGAACGGTTGGTCGTGCTCGCCCGCGATCACGGTGACCGGGGCATCGATGTCGCCGAGGCTGTCGTGGACGGGAAGCAGCCGGTTGTTGAACAACGCCAGTCCGAGACCTCGCAGCGCCATCGGATCGACCGACGCTGATCGCGTCGACTTGAGTTGCTGCCAAGCGGCGGTGGTGCCCGCGGCGATCAGCGGATCCTCGGGACCGGGAGGTGGATCACCCATCGGGGTCTCCGGGGTGATCGATTCGAAGAATCCAACGATGAGTTCGCGTAGCTCGGGGTTGTCCGTGCCGAAATCCCACGCCGTCGTATCCATGAAAATCAGGGAGTTGACGAGGTCTCGGCGGGTCAAAGCGAGCCGCATGGCAACGCGTCCGCCCATGGAATGGCCCAAGACGTCGAAGGGTCCCTCGATGTCGACGTGATCCAACCAATCGATCACGTCGTCGACGATGTGATCGACCGTGTAGGTGGCCTCGTCGAGCGAATTGCTCGACAATCCGTGTCCTCGGTGATCGATCGCCAGCACGCGGCGTTGCTCCGACAACGCAGGTATGTGCATGGCGAAGTCGTGGGTGGAACCGGAGAAGCCGTGGATGAGCACCAGTGGTGGACCTCCGGCGACGCCCCAGGAATCCCAGGCGAGCGAGAAACCCGGCACCTCGAATCGCTGCGTGAGATCGGTGATCATGTCTCCAGTGTCGCATCTGGTCGCCGCGGGTCGCGAATGGTGGCTGTGATGGGTCTCCGCTCGCCGGAACCGTTCCCTGCGCGTAACGTTTCTTCGGTTCGAGGAAATGGAGCGAAGTGCGATGGCAACCGACTTGGTGATCGAACCGTTTGGCGCCGCGCTGGGTGCGGTCGTCACCGGCGTGGACCTGGCCCGGCTTTCCGGTGATACGGCGGCCGACGTTCGGGCGGTTCTCCTCGATCACTTGGTCGTCGCGTTCCCGGCGCAGCATCTCGACGATGCCGGGCATCTTGCGTTCGCTCGGTCGTTGGGAGAGCCCTACGTGCATCCGATGGAGCGAATCGCCGGCGAGACCACCCCCACGGTCGGCGAGATCTCGGTAGCTTCCGACCACGGGTTACAGACCGACACGTGGCATCTCGACGTCACCTATTCACCGACCCCGCCGAGTTTCGGCATCTTGCGGGCGGTCGACGTACCTGCCTACGGAGGAGACACCATGTGGGCCAACCTCCATTTGGCCTACGACCGCCTCGACAATTGCGCTCGCGAGCGCCTCGAAGCACTGGAGACGACCAATGGAGTTCCCGACGGCCTGGTGGCCCTGAAGGCTCCCAAGTTCGGGGCCGAGGCGGCGAGTCGTTGGAGGGCCGAGTTGACCGACGTCCGCCATCCAGTGATCCGAACCCACCCCGAAACCGGCCGAAAGGCGGTGTTCGCCATCGGGACCGGCAACCCGATCGCGGGAATGGACGCCGATGAGAGCCACGCGGTCCTCGACGAACTCACCCGGCATTCGACCAATCTCAACTTCACCTGCCGCTGGCGGTGGAGCAACGGCGACGTGGTGGTGTGGGATGAGCGCTGCACGGCGCACTATGCGGTGAGAGATCCGTGGCCCGGTATGCGAACGCTGCGTCGCATGCTCGTCGAGGGCGATCGCCCGGCCTGAGGCGGCCCGGCGGGAGGCGCGGCGGCGCGCCGGGCCCATCGCTGCTACAACAGGCGCCATGACGAAACTACGAGTGACCGCAACATTGTGCGCCGATCGTCGAGTATGCGGAGCCTCCACCCGTGTCGTTTGAGGAGTACGCCGACTACGACGGTCTGGGCCTGGCCGAACTCGTTCGCACCGGCGAGGTGACGCCAACGGAGTTGGTCGAAGCGGCGGTGACTCGAGTCGACCGGCACAACCCGACGCTCAATGCGATCGTGCACGACGCCCGTGATGAGGCGATGGCTGCAGCATCGGGGGATTTACCCGACGGCCCATTCCGCGGGGTGCCGTTTCTCATCAAGGATCTCGGCTCACAGGTACGCGGCTGGCCCCGGACCAGCGGTAGCCGCTTTGTGCAGCACGAGGTCGATGCGGCAGACGATCGCCTGGTCGCGCGATACCGCGGCTCGGGTGCGGTGTTCCTGGGCAAGACCAACACGCCGGAGTTCGGCATCACCGGGACGACCGAGTCGGCGCTGCTCGGACCCTGCCGGAATCCGTGGAACCCGGACCACATTTCCGGCGGATCGAGCGGCGGGTCGGCCGCGGCGACGGCTGCCGGCATCGTTCCGCTGGCCCATGCGAGCGACGGGCTCGGCTCCATCCGTATTCCCGCAGCATGCTGCGGGCTGTTCGGCATGAAGGTGACCCGGGAGCGCAATCCCACCGGGCCGGCTGACGGCGACCGTGTCCTCGGGTTCAGCGTGGATCACGTCGTGAGTCGAACCGTTCGGGACAGTGCCGCCATGCTCGACTGGACCGGCTACCCCGAGCCGGCGTCACCGTACGCGCCGCCTCCGAAGGAGGGCCCGTACCTCGACGACGTGCAGACGGCCCCCGGTGCGCTGCGAATAGCGTTCTCGACCGAGACGCCCAGTGGGCGGCCGATCGATCCGGAGGTGCAAGCGGCAACCGAAGCCACCGCGGCCTTGCTCGCGGATCTGGGGCATCGGGTCGAGGAGCGGGGTCTCGGTGTCGACTACCGGGCGTTGTACCGCGCCCACGGAGTGTGCAGTGCGGCCAACGCCGCCGCCAACTATCTCGAGCTGGTCGAGCGAGTCGGCCGAGAGGCCACCGAGGACGAACTCGAGCCGCTCACCTGGGCCGGTATCAGGGTGGGCCAGAAGCTGTCGGGCGAGCAGGTGATGGGCGCGTTGCGCCAACTGCGGGAGTTGAATCGTTCGGCGATGTCGATCTTCGAGGAGGTCGACGTGTTCCTGACCCCGGTGATGGGCACGCCGGCACCACGCGTCGGTCACATAGATCCGGTCAATCTCGAGCCACGAGAGGTGTCGAAGCGTCAGGCCAAGGCGTTTCCGTTCACCCCGCCGTGCAACTTCACCGGCCAACCGGCGATGTCGATTCCGCTTTCCCAAAGCCGCGACGGCTTGCCGATTGGCATGCAGTTCGCCGGCCGCTATGGCGACGAGGCGACGCTGTTTCGGCTCGCCGGGCAGCTCGAGCAGGCTCGGCCATGGCGGGATCGCACCCCGGCGCTTTGGAACTGAGCGGCGTTGTGGCGGTGCCGTCGGTTGCGTCGTTCTCCGTCTGGAAGACTGTCGACATGGTTCTCACCGGGACACCGAGGATGACAGTCGCTCGTGTCTGACCAACCCGGCAAGCTCCTGGCCTCGGGTCGGGCGGCCGATGTCTACGACTGCGGCGACGGCACCGTGCTACGGCGATACCGGGCCGACCACGACAGCGAACTCGAGGTTCGAGCGATGACCTGGATCCTCGAGCAGGGCATTCGCGTGCCGCGGGTGCATCACGTGACCGGACGGGACATCGTCATGGACCTCATCGAGGGACCAACGATGCTGCAAGACCTCGAAGCTCGACCATGGTTGCTCTTCTCGCACATGCGTACGCTCGCGACGATACAACGCGAACTGAACGCTCTGGCGGCGCCGGATTGGTTTCCGACTCGGACCGGTGTCGCTCCGGGGCGGTGTGTGCTCCACCTCGATCTGCACCCGATGAACGTCCTGCTATCGCCGAGTGGCCCAACGATCATCGATTGGACCAACGCCTCGAAGGGGTCAGCGGCATTCGACGCCGCAGTCACCTACGTGTTGATGTCATCGTTCGAGGCGCAGGGGCTGAGAGATCGCGTGGCGCAGATACTGATAGTGGCGGCGTTCAGCGCAGCGCGCGGTCGGCGGCTCGTTCGGTCCGCACTCGGCGAGGCCGCCCGGTACCGGCTCCTGGACAAGAACACGACCGACGGTGAGCGGATCAGGCTTCGACGTATGGCCGATCGGTAGGGCTCGGCGAGGTGGCTCAGCTCGGGTTGGTGGCTGCTTCTTCGACGATGTCATACAGCATGTTCGCGAGCTCGTTGCCGGTACCGGAGGTGTCCTCGATCACCAAGAACGCTCCGTACCCGTCCTCGAGATCGAGCCACGGTACCGACCCGTACGCGCCACCGTCGTTGAGGCGCCCGGTCGGGCGATCGACCCACCAACCCATGCCGTAGCCCGTCTCAGGATCCCACGCATCGCCGTCGTATGCCTCGGCGATGCGGTCGGCGTGCAGGAGGTCGAGCGATTCTTGTGACAGCACCTGCTCGTCGCCGCAGCGCCCTCCTTGGAGGTGCATCAGCAGCAGCTTCCCGTAGTCGCCCGTGGTCGTGTACGCGCCACCCTCCATATTCGGGTTCTCGGTGGCCGGCAGCTGCCCCGGATTGCTGTCGAAGTTGTTCGGGTGGGTAAATCCGCCGCCCTCCAAAATCGCGAAGTGGTTGTTGTACCCAAATGCCTCGAGCCCGCATGGCTTGACGTAGATCTCATCGATGAGCTCGGCCCACGATTTCCCCGAGGCCGCTTCGGCCACCGCTCCTGCGACCTGCCATTGGCCGCCGCCGTAGTTGAACGCAACGTCAGGCGGCGTGATCTCGGTGTCGTCATCGGGTGTGGTGAAGATCGCTGCTGCGCAGTCCTGCAGCGTGAAGGAGGCGATGTATTGGCAGAGGTACGGGCCGTACGTCGGGTCAGGTCCGAGCCCGACCAGGCCGGAGCTGTTCGACACGAGCTGGCCCGGCGTTATGTCGGGATTGCCGGCGCCCCACTCGGCAACGTCGGCGACCGGTGCGTCGACGTCGAGCAGCCCGTCGTCTTGTAGACGCAGCAGAACTCCGGCGGTCACCATCTTGGAGGAGGATGCGATGAGGGAGATGCGATCCTCGCTGAACCCGCCCCAGTGATCGTGATAGATCACGCCGTCCTCACGATGTACGACGATCATGCCCGCACCGTTGAGGCCCTTGTCGTCCAGGAAGGTCTCGACGATCGGCGACACCGACGAGAAGTCGTACTCCGCCGGAGCACTTGGTCCGGTCGTTGGCGCCTCGGAGGTCAGGGGCGCTGAAGTCGGCGCCTCAGAGGTTGGTGACGCTGTGGCTGCTGCGCTCGTCCCGGCTACCGCAGGTGTGGTCGACTCGGCCTGGGCGGCGTCGTCCTCGGGTGAGGCGGTGGAGTCGGAGCACGCCACGGTGACGAGGACGAGCGAAAAGAAGAGAGCAGCACAACGAGTGCCAAGGGCGATCATCTGCGAGACGGTAGTGGTTCGGCCTCAGGGCTGGCCAAGCGGTCACCGACTGGCGAACGCCTCGACGACTTCGGCGCTGCCACGACGGGCCCCGGTCTGAAGATACTCCATCGCGCGCAACGCGGCATCGTGGGCGTCGAGGCTCGATCCGGCAACACAGTCCTCGACGACCCGACAGAAGTAGTCGTGTTGATGCGCATCGACGAACGTGTAGTGCACGCAGACGTCGGTATGGCCACCGATCAGGATCAGGGTGTCGGCCTTGAGGGCTTTCAGCAAGATCTCGAGTTCGGTGCCGAAGAAGCACGAGTACCGGCGTTTGCGGATGAAATAGTCGTCGGCGCGCATCCCGACCGCTTCGGCGACCTCGGTGCCAGGGTCCCCTTCGAGCAGATGCACGTCCTCGCTGCCATCGAGCTCACGGCCGAAGTCGATCAGGTTACGCCGATGTGCCTCCTGGAAAAAGATCACCGGAATTTCTGCCGCGCGAGCTGCTTCGATGAGTGTCGGAGCGCGATCCATGTGCTGTTGGTAGTTGGGCATGAACGGCAGAGCAGAGGGAGCCCCGTCGGCGGATTCGCCGCCCTGAATATCGATGACGATGAGGACCGGTTGACCCTCGATGAGCGCACGCGTAGGCATGGCTGCACTGTATCCGGTGGCTCGCATCCGATAGCTCGCATTGCCGGCCGAAGCGCAATAACGTCGGACACATGAGCCCAGACCGTTACACGATCATCTCGGCCGACTGCCACGCCGGCGCGAACCACAAAACGTATCGCGAGTACCTCGACCCGAGCTTCCACGACGACTTCGATGCCTGGCGCGGCAAATACAAGAACCCGTGGAGCGATCTGCGTGACACCGACCTTCGGGTTCGCAATTGGGATGACGATCGACGCGACACCGATCTGCTCGCCGACGGCATCGTTGGCGAGGTCGTCTTTCCGAACACCGTGCCGCCGTTCTATCCCGGCTTCGTGCTGTTCGCCGGGCCGCCAAAGGACGAAGACTACGCGCATCGTCGTGCCGGCCTGCTGGCGCACAACCGCTGGTTGGTCGACTTCTGCAACCGACGGCCGGGGCAACGGGCGGGGGTCGGTCAGATCTTCCTCAACGACATCGACGATGCCATAGAGGACGCCACCTGGATCAAGAACAGCGGCCTTCGCGGCGGGGTGCTGCTGCCTAACGTCGCACCCGACGTGAAATGGGTCCGCCCGCTCTATGACCCCGAGTACGACCGGCTGTGGGCCGAGCTACAGGACCTCGACGTCCCGGTGACACTGCACGGCGGCACGGGCTCGCCAAATTATGGTGCGTTCCCGGCCACACCCAGTGTGATGATCGCCGAGGTCATGTTCTACAGCTTGCGGCCGTTTGTGCACATGCTGCTGTCCGGTGTGTTCGAGCGGTTTCCCCGGTTGAAGTTCGTACTCACCGAGAACGCCGCCGGTAATATCGCCAGCGTCGTCGACGACCTCGACCGCGTCGTCGCTTCGATCCAGAAGGGATCGATGGGTGAACTGAAGTATCGAGACGAGGACAAGCTGCCGCGACTGGCCAGCGAGTACTTCGCACAAAACTGCTACATCGGGGCTTCGATGCCAGGCCCGCAGGACATGAAGGTACGTCACCTTCTGCCCGACGATCGCCTCATGTGGGGCAACGACTATCCCCACGACGAGGGCAGCGCCCCGTTCAGTAGCGAGTCGCTGCGATTGGCACTCGCCGGCATGGACGAGCCCGAGCGGCGTCGGGTGCTGTCCGAGAATGCCGCGGCGCTATACGATTTCGACCTCGCCCAGCTCGATGCCTTGGCCGCCGTGCACGGCCCGCTCGTGTCCGAGCTGGCCGAGCCGCTCACCGAACTTCCGGAGAACCCGAATACCGCCCTGCTCAGCGGCGCGAGACAGGCGGGAATGCCGATCCCGGCGTAGCCGCAGCCACCGCCGAAGCCGGTTGCCGATTGACGGGGGTCACGTGGTACAAGCTGGTCACATGGAGTTTCTCGACGCGCTCGCCAGACTCGTGGGCCCGGCGGGCATGGTTGCCGACGACGACGTCGAACCGTTCGTCGTCGATTGGTCGGGGAAGTATCGCGGTGACCCGGTAGCAGTGGTGCGTCCGCAGTCGACCACCGAGGTCGCCGCGGTGGTGGCCCTGTGCCATCGGCACCAGATCGGCGTGGTCCCCCAAGGCGGGAACTCGGGCCTGTGCGGTGGTTCGGTGCCCGTGTCGGCCGACGATCCCGAGGCTCGGGACAGCATCGTGTTGTCGTTGTCGCGGATGCAGCGGATCGTCACCGTCGATCCCGCCGAGGGCACGGCGACCGTCGAGGCCGGGGTCACGATCGACGCGCTCCAGAACGCCGCGTCTGCGGTCGACCTGTTGTTTGCCCCCGACTGGGGTGCCCGTGGATCAGCGCAGGTGGGTGGCGGTATCGCGACGAACGCAGGAGGCCTCAACGTGTTGCGCTGGGGCTCGATGCGATCGCACGTTCTCGGCCTCGAGGTCGTGCTGGCGGATGGCCGGATCTGGGATGGACTGCGTTCGCTCCGGAAAGAATCGACCGGCCTCGACGTCAAGCAGCTGTTCATCGGCACCGAAGGAGCGATCGGTATCGTCACCAAGGCGGTCGTGCGACTTCACCCGCGACCGAGCATGCACCAGAGTGCGTTCGTCTCGCTGCCGTCGCTCGATGGTCTCATGCCATTCGTCCAGATGGCTCAGGCGGCCTCGAACGGGCACATCAGTGCGTTGGAACTCGTGCCCGAGGAGGGAATCGTCAGGGTGCTGCACAATCGTGCGGACCTTCGGCGACCGCTGTCGGAGCGGGCTGATTGGTACGTGCTGGTCCGAGTGTCGGGTGGGCCGGACACCCCGGCTGCGCTCGAGTCGGCCCTCGGCGCGGCCGGCGCGGCCGGCCTGATCGGCGATGCGGTCGTGGCGGCGACGCCGGCGCAGACCGACAACCTGTGGGCGATACGCGAGGAGCTTCCGTCGCTGTTCACCTTCGACGAACGCGGGAACCGCCACAAGTTCGACATCTCGGTGCCCGTCGCCGCAGTCGCTGGGTTCTTCGAAAAGGCCGGACCGGCGGTCGCCGCCGTGCTGCCCGGCACGCTCACCTATGGGTTTGGGCACGTCGGTGACGGCAACCTGCATTTCAACGTGTATCCGGGGCCGACCTGCGACGTCGACGAGTTCGATCGCGTGGGTCCCGAACTCGAAGCCGCTGTCGATCGACTCACGTGGAGCTTCGGTGGAAGCGTGTCGGCCGAGCACGGTGTCGGACAGGCGATGCGCCAACGCGTCGCCGACCAGAAGACCGACGTAGAACTCGACCTCTTGCGAACGCTCAAAGCAGCGCTCGACCCCAGCGGCATCCTGAATCCGGGCAAGGCGCTGCCAATGGCCGAACGCGGCATCGTCTAGGGCCAGACCTGTGCGACCGCCTCGAGTTCGTCGCGGAATTCGGGATGACCGATCGATGCGAGGGCGAGTG
>CBESNZ010000037.1:0-14124 GCA_965531045.1 uncultured Acidimicrobiales bacterium | reverse complement strand
GCCGAGGAAGCTGTTCATCTTCGGGCCGCGGAAGCTGCCGTCGCCCAGATTGCCGCTGCCCGTGAGGATGTGAAACGACAGGGGCATATCGAGATCGATCGCCGCCTGCCAAAACGGATCCCACTTCGGGTCGTCGTAGTCGCCATCCTCGTAGTGGGCGGCAAACGCGGGCAACATCACGCCGCGCAGGCCGAGCTCGGCGATCGACTCGAGGTCGGCGATACCTTCCTCGACGCTTCGCAGCACCGTTTGACCGATACCGATCAGCCGTTCGGGCGCCGTCGCGCTGAATTCAGCGATCCATTTGTTGTAGGCCTGGAAGCACGCCCGCTTGTAGTCGACGTCGGGGTGGTTGCACAGCAACATCCCGACCGACGGGTACAGCACCTCGGCGCTGACGCCGTCGCGGTTTTGCTCCTCGAGGCGAGCCAGCGGATCCCATCCGCCAGGGTGAAGCTCGTCCCAGCCGACGTGGATGAACGGTCCAATCTGGTCCCACGGACGTCCGGCCGCGGCCACCATGCCGTACGGCACGACCGACTTCCCGTTGTCGATCGACATCGCTGCGCCCATCACGTCGTGATCGACAGCGACGGGCGCCCGGTCTCGATACTTGGGATCGATATTGGGCAGGTAGCAGTCGCCCGGCTCGGTGATGTGCGAGTCGGCGGATACAGCGGTGATCATCGAAGGCCTCCCATGGCCTCACCAGCACACACCGCGAAGGTCCACGGTGTCCAAACGTGGAATGGGACGCCGCCGAGCGCCGTGCAAAGATCGTCCCATGGCTCCAAACCCAGGCAAACACGCCGGCAAGATCGTACTC
Organism: uncultured Acidimicrobiales bacterium; assembly: GCA_965531045.1. Lineage (GTDB taxonomy): Bacteria > Actinomycetota > Acidimicrobiia > Acidimicrobiales > SHLQ01 > CBESNZ01. The sequence goes on along the minus strand of CBESNZ010000037.1, from coordinate 13,298 downwards.
ATCACCGGCGGAGGCTCGGGTCTCGGCGCGGCCACCGCGCGGCGAATGGCCGCAGAGGGTGCGCAGGTCTGCATCGCCGACCTCGATGGCGGAGCCGCCGGCGACGTCGCCGACCAGATCGTGGCCGATGGCGGTGAGGCCACCCACGTCGAGTGTGATGTGTCGACCGTCGAGGGCAACGCCGCCGCCCTCGACGTGACGCTCGACCGGTTTGGCGCCCTGAACCTCGCCTACCTCAATGCGGGCGTCGCCCGCTACGACTCGATCCTCGAGACCGACGTCGAGATCTGGCGGCGGGTGATCGATATCAATCTCACCGGCGTGTACCTGGGGTTTCAGGCAATGGCGCCCGCGATGATCTCCGCCGGCGGCGGCGCATTCGTCGCGACGGCGTCCATCGCCGGTTTCATCGCCACTCGCGGCATGGCGAGCTACTTTGCGTCCAAGCACGGGGTGATCGGTCTGGTCAAGGCAGCCGCCGCTGAACTCGCCGAACACAACATTCGTGTCAACGCTGTCTGCCCCGGCATCATCGACACGCCCATCACGGGCGCGGTACACACCATGGGCATCGCCGACGATGCATTCGGCAGCAGTCATCAACTCGCCCGCGCCGGTCGGCCCGAAGAGGTCGCTGCGGTCGTCTCGTTCCTGCTGTCCGACGATGCATCGTTCGTCACGGCCGCGCCGTACCTGGTCGACGGCGGATCGGTCGGTGCGCCGGGCGGCCCACCCAACCCCGAGACCGCCGAACAGAACAAAGCAATGCTGCAGCAGTTCTCCTCGAACACCAAGGCATTCGACTAGGGCATCAGCCCAACCGGCCCTCGGCCATGAGCTCGATCGGACTCCGCATGCCCACGACCCCGAGATAACCACCGAGGTCCTCGATCGCGTCGTGCACGGCGTATCCGAGGATCTCCTGCACGTCGACAGGCAGGGTCTTCGCGACCTCGGGCGGCGTGCCGAGGTAGTTGTTCTCCTCGGTGCGCAGCCAGCCCAGGCAGTAGCTGACGTGGCCACCGCGCCGCCAGGTGTCGACGCTGGTGTTCGCCCCGCCGGCATGCAGGGTGGAGCCCAGGTAGATGGCCACCGATCCGGCATCCATCTCGGCGTAGGCGATCTCTTCGGGTTCGGGCTGGCGGAATCGTTCCGTCCACCGATGGCTGCCGGGCACGATCATCGTGGCACCGATCTCGCGGGTGAAGTCGACCAAGGCAATCATCGATGCCAGCTGCAACTCGGGGCGACCGGCAGGAACGTGGATCCACACGTCCTCGTCCTTGTGGAAGATCTGCGCATCGCCACCTGCTCCCCGATTGATCACGTGCGCCAGATTCAGGTGGTAGTTGGCGCAGGAGGGCAGCAGGATGCGATCGCACAGCGCTCGGTAGAGCGGATGGACCAGGACCTCGGTGGCAAAGGTTCGCGACACCGTGGCCATCGATGAGACGTGTTTCGTCTGCGCGCCGAAGAACGCACCGATCTTCGGGTTGATGTGCTGCATGCCTTCATCGGCGACGGCCATGTGGGCGTCGAGGTCGGCGTTGATCGCTGCGATCGTCGACGCGTCGAAGACCCCTTCGACGATCACCGCGCCATCTTCGAGCAACACGTCGCCGATTCGTTCGGTATCGGTCTCCGCGCCCATTCGGGTCAATTCGGCCATGTCGGTCTCCTGTCGTCTCGCCAGCCGAGACTGTCACACCCTCGCGCGAGCATCGAGATATGTGCATACGTTGCGATGGATATTCCGAGGAACAAGCCCACCGTTCGACCGAGCTGTCGATCCTCACCCACGGCTGGGCCCTGCTGGGCGTCGTGCCGAACGAGGACAGCGAGTCGATAGCGACCTGGACGTACACGATCGGGATCAAGGAGAACTTCGGTCTACCCGAGTTGGTGGTGGCCGACCACCCCTACGAACTCGCTGGGCACCGCCTCAACACGATCGCCTCACTACTCACGACCGGAACCACCAGGTTCGAGCTCGCCACCGAGTTCGGCGTCCGGTCTCAGCGGGTTCATCCCGACCACATCGGCGGAGAGGTCTTCTTCGGGTGGTTCGACTACTACGCGGCAATGGGCGTATCGATGGACGAACCGCGGTTCTTGCAGATACTCGCTCCTCACCCGGACTTCTGCTCGGGGCACCAGCCAGCAGTCGCCGATCTTTCCGATCCGCACGAGTCGTTTCCCGCGAATCGGCCGCTACTCGACACCTAGCAGCTTCGCCGGCAACGCGTGACCTGCGCTAGACAAGCGCCATGACGCAACCGGCGTACGAAACAATCGACATCGAGCAACGCGGCCAGGTCGACTGGCTCACGTTCAATCGTCCCGACGCGCTGAACTCGATCAACACGCAAATGGTGACCGAGCTGCGCGACTACTTCGATCGGCTCGCCGAGGACCGCAACGTGCGCATCGTCGTCATGCGCGGCGCCGGCCGGGCCTACTGCGCCGGGCTCGACATCAAGTCGGCGGGCGAGATGAGCCAGGACAATCAACCCTTCGGCGGGGGAATGGGTTTCCAGGGCTACCTGGCCGAGGTGTACCAGCGCATGCGCCGCGTGCCCCAGCCCATCGTCTCGCTGATCCACGGGCCGGCCTGTGGCGGCGGGTTCGCGTTCGCTCTGGCGTCCGATATCCGCATCGCGGGTGAATCGGCCAAGATGAACGCCGCGTTCATCAAGATCGGCCTCTCGGCCTGCGACATGGGGGTGAGCTACTTCCTCCCCCGCCTCGTCGGAACGGCGCTGGCATCCGAACTCATGCTGACCGGCCGATTCATCTACGCCGACCGCGCTCTCGCCACCGGCCTCGTGTCCGAAGTCGTACCCGACGATCAACTCGAAGCGGCGGCTGCATCCTACGTGGACGACATGTTGGCCACCTCCCCCGCTGGCCTCCGACTGACCAAGGAAGGCCTCAACATGGGCATCGACGCGGGCAGCCTGGCGGCCGCCATGGCCGTGGAGAATCGCAACCAACTGCTGGCCTCGAAGACCGAAGATCACCGCGAGGGAATGATGGCATTCCTCGAGAAACGTCCGCCCGTGTACATCGATCGCTGATCCGGTGACCTCCGACAACGACCGATCCGAAGCCTGGGACTACGAGTGGGACGACGCCGAGGTAGAACGCCCGACCATCTGCCCGTCGTGCGGCGTCAGCATGCTTCCGCCCGAACCGTTCTCCGAGGCGATGTGCGAGAACCCAAGCTGTGACGCGTTTGGCGAGCCCGCCTGAACATCGCTAGGTCAGTGCGTGGGCGGTTTCTCGAGTGGCGATCGTCAGAAACCCGAAGGACAGCACTGCGGCGACGGCGGACAACGTAGCTGGGCCGCCGATGCCGAACTGTTCATAGAGCACGCCTGCAGCGACCGCCGCGGCGCCACGGGCAACCGTGCCGACGGCGTTCGACGTGGCCAGAGCGCGGCCGCGGGCGGCGGGCATCGCCTCGCTCACCAGCGAGAACGACGTCACGATGCCGTACTCGAAGCCGGGAAAGAACAACAGCAGACCCAACCCGGCGATCCACAACGACGTGCCGGCGAGAGCAATGACCCCGAGGCCCGCCACCAGGAACACCAGGGCGATCTGACTGGTCCGCCGTTTCCCCAGCCGGTCGGCAAACGCAGCCGACCCCGACGAAGCCCCGAGTTCGGCGATACCGAATGCAACGGCGATGAGTCCGATGCCGCCGGTCGACACGCCCAGCGCATCGTCGAGCCACGTGCCGACGACCACAATCATCCCGAGCCCGGCCATCGCCACCGTGGCGCTCGCACCGATGAGGTACCACGCGGTGCGGGTGAGCGGCGCACCTGTGAGCGAACGCTCGAAGTCCTCCTCGATGCGGGGTGACTCCTGCAACCTCGACATCACTACAGCGGTGACGCCACTCGACACCGAGATCGCGATGAACGGCCCGCGCCAGCCGAACCACGTGATCAGCAACGCCATCGTCGGTGCGCCGACCAACAACCCCATTGCCCATGACGTTTCATAGACCCCGATGAATCGCGCCCGTCGCTCGAACGGCACACGCGCGCTGATCCACGAGTGTCCGGCCACGGTGATGTGGGCGGCACCGATGATCACCATCGTGAACGAAACGGCGAATGCTGCGACCGATCCGAGCAACGCGATCAGACCGGAAGCGGCAATGGCCACGAGTGCCCAGCTCATCACCAGACGCTCCCGACCGCGGTCGAGGTAGGGGCCGACGACAAGGGTGGTCAGGCCGGCCATCTCGCCGAAGCCGATGATCGCCGCCAAGGTCGCCGTCGTTGTGTCGAAGGCCGCCTCGAGCGTGACGAAGAAGAACGGCACCCACCGTAGGGCCCCGTTGGCCACCGCCTTTGCGCCTGTGAGGCGAGCGAGCTCCGATCGTCCAACAGCCACGCCGGAACGCTATCGGGTCGTCGCGCCGCTCTCCGCGTGCGCCATGCTACGCCTCGCGGTCGTGCATCGGCCCTTCGGGCAACGTGCCATCGATATCGGTGAAGCCGTACGTGTCGGCCAACGTGCGCGACGCCACTGCTTGACCTGACCATCGGGCCACGTTGTCATCGCCGGCCAGATGGGCGATCGCTCGGCCGGTGAACCGCTTCGATTCGGCAATCGTCACGTCGAGCGAGTCCGGTAACAGCCCGGCCTGTTCGGCGAGGTCGATGCGTTCGGTCTTCACGAACCCCGGCCACAGCGAAACAACCGACACCCCATGCGGGGCGAGTTCGTGCGCAGTGTCGGCCGTGATTCGATCGAGTGCACACTTCCCGACGCCATAGGCCACATGCCATGCGTACTCGGTGGCCCCCGACGAGCTGACGTTGGCGATGAGCCCCTTCCCGGCGGGCACCATGAACATTTTGGCCGCGAACACGCTGGCGACATACGCCGAGCGGGTGCCGACGTCGATCATGTCGTCCCAGTTCGAGATTGGCACCTCCCAGAACGGCAGGCCTGCGGTGAGCTCGTCGGTGACGATGAAGGCGTTGTTCACGAGGACGTCGAGCTGGCCCTGTTCGGTCCGGATTTGCTCGAAGGCCGCCTCGACGGCTGCGTCGTCGCGGTGGTCGACCTGCATACCGACAGCCGCGCCGCCCGCCGCTTCGATCGCGGCGACCGTGGCCCCCACGGTGCCCGGCAGCGGGTGGTCGTCCTCGGACATCGATCGACCGGTGAGGTACACGGTTGCCCCGGCGGCGGCGAGCTCCTCGGCGACACCTTTGCCGATGCCGCGACTCGCCCCGGTCACCAACGCGACCTTGCCCTGAAGTTCACCCTCGCGCATCCGCAAACCTTCGCTTCCCCAAGTGCTTCTCGGTGCTTGCGACCCTAGTCGGGCGCCCATCCTCAGCGTTGTGCTTCGGCTGCCATTCGCTTCTTCGTCGCCGCCCAACTGCAGATTGGGCAGGTCGCAAGATCGTGCCCCCGCGCCGGACAGTACTCGCGACCGAAGAAGATGATCTGGAGGTGGCGTCGACCCCAGGTTTCCTCGGGGAACACCGCTTTCAGATCCTGCTCGGTGCGTTCCACCGTCGAGCCATTCGAGAGCCCCCAGCGCGCCGCGAGGCGGTGGATGTGGGTGTCGACCGCGAACGCCGGCACCCCGAACGCACCCGCCATCACCACGCTGGCGGTCTTGTGTCCAACCCCTGCCAACGACTCGAGAAAGCCCCAGTCGGGCCGGACGTCGCCGCCGTCGTCGAGAATCTGGTGTGCCATCGTCGACAGGTTCCTCGCCTTCGTCGGGGCGAGTCCGAGTTGTTTGATGTAGCCGAGGATCTCGTCGGGGTGCAGCGCTGCCATCTTCTCCGGCGTGTCGGCGGCCGCGAACAGCGCCGGCGTCACCTCGTTGACCTTCTTGTCGGTGGTCTGCGCTGACAACGCCACCGCCACCAGCAGCGTGTACGGACTGGTGTGGTCGAGCGGAACGGGTGGATCGGGATACAGGTCGTCGAGCATCTCGCCGATCCGATCGGCTTTGTCCTGGCGGCGCATCGCCGCACCCTACCGGCGACAACGTCGCCCGACCGGTCGAATGCGGACGTTCGCCTGGGGTATATCGTCTCGTGATCGCCAACACGACCAACCCAAAAGGACATCCGTTGCAGCTTCAAGACCTCTTCTCGATCGAAGGCAAAATCGCGCTTGTCACCGGCGGGTCACGCGGAATTGGCGAGATGATCGCCGCGGGGTTCCTGGCCAACGGCGCCAAGGTGTACATCAGCTCCCGCAAAGCCGACGCGTGCGAAGCAACAGCGGCGCGGCTGATGGAACAGTACGGCGGTGAGTGCATCGCTCTGCCGGCCGACCTGTCCGGCGTCGAGGGCCCGACCGCGCTCGCCAAAGAACTCGCCGCCCGCGAGTCCAAGCTCGACATTCTGGTGAACAACGCCGGCGTTTCTTGGGGAGCCTCGCTCGAGGAGTTCCCCGAAATCGGCTGGGACAAGGTGATGGACACCAACGTGAAGGGCGTGTTTTTCACGATCCAGCAAATGCTGCCGTTGCTCGAGGCTGCGGCCACCGACGACGATCCGGCGCGTGTCGTCAACATCGGCTCGATCGATGGCATTCGAACGCCGGTCTTCGAGACCTTCTCCTACGGACCTTCCAAAGCCGCCGTGCACGCGTTGACCAAGCAGATGGCCTCGCACCTCGTGAAGCGCAACATCATCGTCAACGCCATTGCCCCGGGACCGTTCCCCACGTGGATGCTCAGCACCGGCGTCGGCACCGGCGGCGACGTCGAAGGCACCGATTGGGAGGCGCTCGGACGAACGAATCCTCGCGGCCGCGTCGGCACACCGGAGGACATCGCCGGTCTCGCGATCTTCTTGTGCTCTCGAGCCAGCGCCTTCACCGTGGGCGAGGTCATCAGCTGCGACGGTGGAACCCTCGTCAGCTGATGACCAGCCGGCGGGCTACCCGACGGTGGGGTGGGTCTTGTTGAAGATGTCGGTGGCTTCCCAGCCCTCGTACTCGGGCAGCCAAACGTGCAGCAGCCAGATGCCGGACGAATCGACGTTGGTGCCGCCGATGGCCGCGCACTGGGCATCGGTGATGTTGTCACCGACGATGGTGCCGTTGCGGTAACACAGCGCTTGGTGAGCATGCCAGTGGTCGTTGTCGCCGGGGAAGCCTGCGGGCGGAGGACCACCGGTGTTCACGACCCATACCATGCCGGTGAGCTGACCACTCCGGTTGTTGCTGTCGTACATCAACATCGTGGGTCGGGCGAAGTCGAACTGGGTCGGAATGCCGTACGACGTGTCGACGTGATGCGTGCCTTGGCCGCTGATGAACGGTGCCAATCGGAACCAACCGTTGTCCTGCGCTGCTCCTGCCGTGGGGAATTGCGAGGCGAACGCCGCACCTTGGGTGATCGTGTAATCGAGAATCAGGCATTCTCCGGCACTGAGTGGGCCCTTTTCTTCGGTATACGGGAACTCATGGCCACCGTGGTCGCCACCACCGTGTCCGTCGTTCACCGCGATGTCGGTGGGATCGCAGAAGGACTCGCGTTCGGGGCCATCGGCTCCCCAGTCGAGGTAGTTACACGAACTTCCGAGCAGGGCGATGGCCAGTAGTACTGGCACCATCCGCTTCGACCGACCAAACGCTACAAGCGAACCCATTGTTGTCTCCCCTAGACGATGACGCGCCACTAAACCCCGGCGCGGTTGTGAGACGCTACATCTCGCAGGTAGCTCACGCAAGATTTGTTCGAATCGCGCACTCGGCCCGCAAGGCGGCCGCGGCGACGACGACGGCGACAACCTCGGCGATTCCCGACCCGGCGGCAAAAGGCCGAAGCAGCACCGTGGCCGACGCTGCCACCCCGAGCAGGGCGCCAACCGACAGTGCCCAAGACAGATGGCGGCCGGCCCGCACGGCCGACACGGCGACGATCACGGCGATGAGCGCCAACGCCACGAACAACACGACGGCGAACACCGAGTGGGCGTTGTGCGAGGCCGAGACGGCGCGACCTCGAATGAGCACTTCGCACAAATCGTCGACGGGCGAACAGTCGATGGGCCACAGGGCCAGACCGATCGTCGACAACGCGGCAGCGCCGCTGGCCACCCTCACGGCCGCGCCGAGCTGCACGGCGTGGACCACAACCCAGGCCACGGCGAAGATGCCAACGGCGCCGAGCGTGAGTCGGAAGGCCAAGGGGTGCGGTGCCGTGGCCACGCCGAAGTAGCTCAACGGGTCGCGCCAAACGCCATGACCCTGATCGGCTTGATCGCCGATCCCGATCGCTAGGAGCAGCGACACGGCGGAAAGCCCGAGCAGCACGCCAACGGATTGCCTGGGTGTCGAGGGGAGCACGTTGCGAGGCTACCGACCGACCGGACGTGCAGCCGGACTACGCCAAAATGCTGCCGCCATCGACGACGAGTGCTTGGCCGTTGACATAGCGGGCAGCGTCGGTACACAGCCAAACAGCGACGTCGGCGATGTCGGCCGGTTGGCCGACCCCGGAGGGAAGCACGGAATCCATCTCGGCGAGCCGCTCCCCCATGCTCGCCCGGACGGCTTCGGTGGCGATGATCCCCGGCAGGATCGCATTGGCCCGAATCCCGTTGCGGGCGTAGTCGTGCGCCGTATGGGTGGTCAAAGCAACGACGCCGCGCTTGGCGGCGCTGTAGGCGGGATTACCCGGCGCAGGAATGCGGGCCGCTCCCGAGGACATGTTGACGATGCTGCCCGAACCCGTGCCGAGCATGTGGAGCACTTCGTGCTTGATACACAGAAACGTCGCCGTGAGGTTGACGTCGAGCACCGAACGCCATCGCTCGATCGTGGTCTCGTGCAACGGCACACGGCCCTGACCGTAGCCCGCATTGTTGAACGCACAATCGAGTCCGCCCAGCTGATCTACGGTCGCAGCCACGAGCGCTTCGACCTGCGGCTCATCGGTGAGGTCCGCCTCGAAGAAGGCGGCGCTCGCGCCTGTTTCTTTGAGGAGCGACGCGGTCTCGGAAGCGCCCGCAGCGTTGATATCGGCCACCATGACCGAGGCTCCCGCTGCCGCAAACGCCAAGGCGCCGGCGCGGCCGATGCCCCCCGCGCCGCCGGTGACCAAGGCCACCTTGCCGTCCAGTGTCTTCAAGCCTTCGACCATCACCGAAGCCTAGGCAGGAGGTGCGGGTCAGGGGAGCTTCCGAAGGATCTCGCATTGTGTGTGGGTGTCGGTGTCGGTGTCGGATCCGCCGTGGCAGAAGTCGCCGGAGCCACTTCCACCGTTGAGGAAGTCGGCACCGCTGCCGGCCCACAAGGTGTCGTCGTTGGGACCGCCGTACAAGGTGTCGTCGCCGGTTGAGGCGAGGAGGGTGTCCTCGCCGTTGCCGCCCCGCATGATGTCGTTGCCGGCGTGGCCACGCATGATGTCGTTGCCATCGTCACCCCACTGGGTATCGACGTCGCCTTGGCCGCGGACGGCGTCGGCACCGGGTCCACCGTGGACCTCATCGGGCCCTGCGCCGCCGTTGAGGCTGTCGGCACCGGATCCGCCGTCGACCGCGTCGGCGCCGTCGCCCGCGATGATGTTGTCGACGCCGCCTTGGCCATAGATGGCATCGCCTCCACCGCCGCCCCGGATCGTGTCACCACCATCGCTGGCCAATTCGGCGGAGGGGTCGCCGAAGTTGCCGGTGTCGCCCAGCAAAAGGTCGCCGCCGCCCTGACCCCGAATATCGTCCCCGCCGGGACCTCCGACGATGATGTCCCCGCTCGACGACCCGGTAAGCGTGTCGTTTCCTTCGTTCCCGCAGAGGACGACGGCGGCACCAAAGGCTGTCGTCACCTGATCAGCACCCTCCAGGGCAACCACGGTCGCGTTGTTCGGCACCAGGTCGAAGAAGTCGGCCCCGCTCGAACCAACCTGCGTGGCCGCAAACGGGCCGCACCAGTTCTGCCGCAGGCTGAGAGCGAAGTCGCCTTCGGCACTGCCGTGGCCATCGACTTGGACCTTGTAGGTCGTACCCCCGGAGACCGGAAGCGTGACCTGCGCTCGCAGGCTGGTAGCCGCACAGCGATCTTCGGCCGCTCCGGTGGGATCGTCGTCGCCCTTCAACAACGAGGCCGACCCCACGTTGGCGCCGTTGGTGAACACGCCGAGATAGGTGTCGTAGTTGGTGCCGGTTGGGCACGTCGAAACCGTCATCGAGCCGGTTTGTGCGGACGTGAACTCGTACCACACCGACTCGACGACACCGTCCGACGTCTCGCCCGTCTCACCGGTCGCGCACGAGGTGCTTCCCGTCGCGGTCACGGCGGTCGTGCCAACGGTCCCGAGATCGATTGCATCGGCATAGTGGTCGTTGCCACACGCCGGCGCGCCGAACGAGGCAGAGGTGACCACGGCGAAGGATTGCGGACCGGATGCCACGTTGGTACCGGAAACCGTGACGGTCCAGTTGCCGGCGACCGGATTTGCCACGAGCACCTGTTCGACGTTGTCGATCATGTTCGGCCCGGTCGCCGTCGCCAAGCCGGTGACGTCGTTGCGACCGGGTCCGCTGAACGGGTAGGACACGGCGCCACCCGGTGCGGTCAGTGTGATGTCGAGGTTGTTGATGAGATCGGGAACCGTGTCGTCGTCGGCCGTCGATGCGGCCGCGGCCGGATCGACCCATACCAACGACGTGCGCAGCGGCGAACCGGCGGTGACGGAGATCGTTTCGGTCCAGGAGCCGCCGTTCGACAGCGACCCACCGTCGTGGCTGTCCGGGCCGAGTTGACCGATGGCAGCGAGGGCGTCGACGTTGCCGTAGCCGTACAAGTAGTCGGGGCCGACACGGCCGAGATCCTCTGCGGTGTTGACGAGCACCGCCTTCGCGAGGTCGGCAGGAAGGTTGGCCCCGCCGTTCTTGGCCCGGTAGTCCTGCTCCAGCAGCGCGACGACACCGGTCACGGTCGGAGACGCCATCGACGTGCCGGACTTCGAGCAGTAACCGCCGTCGCTACAGGTTGACGTGAGAGCGGCGCCGTTGGCCACGACGTCGGGCTTGATACGGCCATCGTCGGCGGGACCGGCCGACGAGAACGACGTAATCGTCGTGCCGTCGTCCTCGATGGCGCCAACCGTGATGATGTTCTTGGCATTGCCCATCAGCGAAATGTTGTCGTAGTACTCGCCGTCGCCGCCGAGGAATCCATCGCAGCTCGGCGTCGGGTCCGCAGCGACAAAGCCGCAATCGTTGCGGTCATTGCCCGACGACTTCACCGTGATCAGGTCGGTCGCTTGCACCATGAGGTCCCAGGCCCGGGCCTGGGCGTCGTAGCGGCCGAATGCGCCCTCGCCGTACCAAGTGCCGTTCGAACGGCCCGCGGTGAATCCCCAAGAGTGATTGGTCGCGACGATGCTTTGCGTGTTGACCGCCGTTGTCATCTCGGTGGCGGTGTCGCCGAAGAAGTCGTAACTCTGGAGTGCGCCGACGCCGGGGGCCATACCCTCGGCCGCTGCGTTGCCGGCGCCACTGCCGATCATCGTGCCAGAGACGTGGGTGGCGTGATCGCTGGTCGGCTGGGCGAGTTCGTTGAGGATGACCCGTCCCGTCCCCAGGTCGCCGTGGGTGTTCAACACCGGTTCGCCGTCCCAGATACCCAGGATGACGCCGTTGCCATCCCGGCCGAGCGCTTGCACATCGTCGGCGTTGGCGACGGCCTGTGCGGTTGCGTTGTCGACCATCGGCGGAGCGGTCGTCTCGGTCACAAAGAGCACCGCATCGTCGAGGATCAAGGCGTCGAGTTGCGATTGGGTCCCGCTGACGTCAAGGCGGTTGCCGACCAAAAAGATGGAACGATCGCCTACCTCGACACCGGCGGCGTCGGTGACAGCCAATGCCTCGGCGAGTGAAACGTTGCCGAAGAACTCGGTTTGCGCGGCGATGATGCCCGCATCGTCGATCGCATGCGGCGGCACACTGCCGTCGCCGAGCGAGTCGGTTTCCTTGTCGATCTTGATCATCGGCGCAAGGCCGAGGAAACCATCGACCGCGGCGACCGCAGCGGCAGATCCGGCGGCCATTCGGACCACGTATGTGGTCGGCGGAATGGGCTGGGCGACGAACGCTCCCTGCTGTCCGAGGGCTTCGCGCTGAGCGGCCGCGAGCGGCTCGGCGAACTGGACGAAGAACACACCGCCCTCGTTGGATGCGCCGACCCCTGCGGCCGGAACCACGATGCGCGAGCCGAAGTCGATCGGCGTCGGCTCGACCAGCGGATCGGACGGCTCCTGCGCTGCGACGGGTGCAGCAACGGCGAGCAACGCCATCACGAGAATGGCCACCAAAAACCGCCTTGGTCCAAAACTACGTAGACGACTGCCCAGGTTCGTTCTCACGATTCCACTCCCGCTCTTCGACACACTCTTTTCGAGGTCACCCGCTGTGACGTCGGTGCATTCTGGACAGTACGACGAGCGGTCGAGGTGGTCAAAACCGACGTGATGCCGGCCGAGAACTTCTCGTCGGCGGCCTACACGCCAACGCCGCGACGCAACGCCAGCTGGGATTCACGGGTTGCCCGCTTGCTGACCCCTGCCTCGGTGGCCAGTGCCGACCCGTGAAAGGTGCCGGGAAAGGCGTGCAGCTCGGTCGAAACACCGGCGGCCAACAGCCGGGCGGCGTACTGGATTCCTTCGTCGCGAAGGGGATCGAACTCCATCACCGAAACGTAGGCCGGCGGCAATCCGCTGAGGTCTTCGGCGCGGGCCGGGGCCGCGTATGGCGACACCCCGGCAGACCCCGGGGCTGGGTTTTCGGGGCCCAGGTACCACTGCCAACTGCGCTCGGCATTGGGGCGATTCCACAGCGGGGTGTCGACGAACTGTGTCATCGATGGGGTCTCGAGTCGGTCGTCGAGCTCGGGGATCTCCAGCAGCTGGAAACAGAGTGCCGGCCCGCCTCGATCTCGAGCCAACAGTGCCGTCGCTGCTGCCAACCCCCCGCCGGCGCTCTGCCCCGCGATGGCGATGCGCGCGGGATCGACGCCCAATTCGGTGGCGTTTGCCGCGAACCACGACAACGCGGCGTAGCAGTCTTCGACGCCCGCCGGGTAGGGGTCCTCGGGCGCGAGTCGGTATTCCACCGACACGACGACGGCCGGAAACTCTGCCGCCACGGTGTCACCGAAACCGTCCATCATGTCGACGTTGCCCATGAAGAAACCGCCGCCGTGGATCTCGAACACCCCTGGCATCAGACCGTCGACGTCAGCTCGCGGCCGGTAGATGCGAACCGGCACATCGGGATCGCTCTCGCGCCCGGGCACGA
>CBESNZ010000036.1:0-14298 GCA_965531045.1 uncultured Acidimicrobiales bacterium | reverse complement strand
CGGCGATACCCACGGGCACGGCGATCCGCACGAGTCGGACCCGCGCATCACCATCCCGCTCATCATCTTGTCGGTGTTCGCCGTCGGCGGGGGTTTGCTCAACCTCCCGGTCGGCTTCATCACGGGCGAAGAGGCGTCGTGGCAGGAGCGGTTCGGGCATTTCGTCGAACCGGTGTCCGCCGCCTTCCCGGGCATCAGCCATGCAACCCCCAGCTACTCGCTGGCCATCATCGCCACCATCGTCGGTCTGCTCGGCCCGGCGTTGGCTGGGTACTACTACTTCATCAAGGTCGACCGGCGCTCGAAAGCCTCGGGTGAGAGCCTCACCGAACTCGGCGACGGCATCACCCAGCGCAACGCGTTGGCCAAAGCCGGTCATGGCCTGCTGGTGAACAAGTACTACCTCGACCATCTGTACACCGACGCCATCGCCGGCGGCATCAAGGGCCCCGTCGCCGACGCGGCCTACGCCTTCAACCAAAAGGGCATCGACGCCGTGGTCGACACCGTCGGCCGCACTGCCGTCAAGACCGGCGAATTCGTCTACAACTCGATCGATCAGCCACTCGTGGACGGGTTGGTCAACGCCACCGGTATCGCCTCATCCGAGGCCGGTGCCGAACTTCGCAAACAGCAAACCGGCAAGGTACAGCAATACGCAGGCGTGCTCTTCGGCGCATCCGTCCTGCTTGCTGCCGCCTTCATTCTCTTCATCTAACCGCTCTCACAACCTCTGGTCACTTAGGACAACATCGCTATGTACATCGACGACACACTTGGCGGATTCGGACTCCTGTCCGTCGCCATCTTCTTGCCACTGGTCGGCGCACTGATCGTGATGGCCATCCCCCGTGGTGATGGCGACATCATGCACAAGGTCACGGCCCTGGCGGCGTCACTTGCCACCGGTGCCTTGATGGTGTTCCTCGCCATCGACTTCGATTACGACAATGCGGGCACGCTGCAGCGCACGGTCGACAAGAGCTGGATCGACGTGATCGAGTCTCGGTTCCTGCTCGGTATCGATGGCATTGCGCTGCCGCTGCTGCTGCTCACCGTGCTCATCGTGCCGCTGTGCATCCTGTACTCGTGGGAGCACTTCCCCGAGCCCGTGAACCCCAAGGCCATGCTCGCCCTCATCCTGGTGCTCGAAACCGGCATGATCGGCACGTTCGTCGCCCAGGATCTCATCCTCTTCTTCGTCTTCTTCGAGGTCGTCCTCCTCCCGATGTTCTTCATGATCGCGGTGTGGGGCGGTCCGGACCGCAAGTACGCCTCGCTCAAGTTCTTCCTGTACACGTTGTTCGGCTCGGCACTGATGCTCGTGGCCTTCCTCGCCACGTTCTTCCTCGCCGACGTCCCCGATGGCTACGGCTTCAGCATCCAGGCGCTCACCGAATGGGGCGGCGCCGGCCTGTCCCGCACCGCTGGGCTGTTGATCTTCGGCGGCATGTTCCTCGGCTTCGCCATCAAGGTGCCGATGTTCCCGTTCCACACCTGGCTGCCAGATGCCCACACGCAAGCCCCGACGGTGGGATCGGTCATCCTGGCCGCAGTCCTCCTCAAGCTCGGCACGTACGGCTTCGTGCGTATCGCCATTCCGATCCTGCCCGAACCGGCCGTCGAGTGGGCACCGTTCATCGGCCTCCTGGCGGTCATCGGCATCATCTACGGTGCGCTGGGCTGCTTGGCGCAGACCGATATGAAACGGCTCATCGCCTTCTCGTCGGTGGCCCACATGGGCTACGTGATGCTCGGCATCGCCACGCTCACCGACTTCGGCATCAACGCCGCGGTGTTCGGCATGGTCGCCCACGGTCTCATCACCGGCATGTTGTTCTTCATCGCCGGTTCGGTGAAGGAGCGTTACCACACGCTCGAGATCAAGCGCCTCGGTGGCCTCCTGCTCCAGGCGCCACGCATGGGGTGGATCCTCGGCTTCTGCGTCATGGCGTCGCTCGGCCTCCCCGGGCTTGCGGGATTCTGGGGCGAGTTCCCGGCGATCCTCTCGGCCTACCAACCGGCCAACGGCATCAGCGAGACCCTGTTCCGGGTCTACATGGTCATCGCCGCCGTCGGCACGGTGCTCGCCGCCGGCTATCTGCTGTGGCTGCTCCAACGCACGGCGTTCGGGGAACCAACCGACGAGTTCGCCGACGATCCGGCCATTGTCGACACGAACAAGTGGGAGTGGATGGCGTGGACGCCGCTGCTCGTGCTCATCGTCGCTCTGGGTTTCTACCCGAACGCCATCTTCAATACCAGCGATCCGGCCGTCATCGACTCGCTGCACCCGTGTCTCAGCATCGACGCTGACGACGAACTCGCCAGCTCGTGCAGTTCGGTCTACGACCTCGGCGGTAGCGGCGAGGCCGCAGAGGACGAATGATGCTCGACCTGCTCGCGCAGCTCCCACAGGCGCCTTTCGATCGCCCGCCGATCGACTGGCACGCGCTCGCGCCCGAGTTGATTCTGCTCGGGTTCGGCGCGCTCATCACGGTGCTCGACGTATGGCTGCTCGAGCGAGCCCGGGCGATCACGTCCGCGTTGGCCGGCATCGCCTTGCTGGTCACCATGATTCCAATCATCACGCTGGCGCTCGACGATGGCGGCGACCGGGTGTTGTTCGGCGGAGCGTACGTGGTCGACGACTTCTCGCTCATCATGAAGGCCGTGTTCCTCGGGGCCGGCTACTTGGTGATCCTGCTCTCCACCAACTACATCGCCGAGGGCGACTACTGGGAGTCCGAGTACTACGGGCTGATGCTCAGCTCCATCCTCGGCATGGTGGTCATGGCATCGTCCCGCGATCTCATCAGCGTCTTTGTCGCCCTCGAATTGCTGTCGATTCCGGCGTACCTACTTGCCGCGTGGCGCAAGCGAGATCCCCGGTCGAATGAAGCGGGCCTCAAGTACTACCTGATGGGTGTCTTTGCTTCTGCGGTGCTGCTGTACGGCATGTCGCTTTTGTACGGCGTCACCGGCACGACGATCCTCGCCGACATCGGTACGCAGATCGGCGACAACCCCGGCAACCCGGCCATCATCACCTTGGCCATCGTGTTCATCGTCGCCGGCTTCGCGTTCAAGATCTCGGCGGTGCCGTTCCACAACTGGGCCCCCGACACCTACGAGGGTGCACCGACTCCGGTCACAGCGTTTCTAGCCGTCGGATCGAAGGCCGCTGGCTTCGTCGGACTGCTGATTCTCCTGTACCAAGCTTTTCCGGGTGCCTCCGACGTCTATCACTGGCTGTTCTTCATCCTGGCCACGGCATCGATGACCATCGGCAACTTCATCGCCTTGCGCCAGACCAACATCATCCGCCTGATGGCCTACTCCGGTGTTGCCCAGACCGGCTTCATGCTCGCCCCGCTGGCCGTCGCCGGCATCGCCGGCGTCGAGGACACCGCGCTTCGGGCGGTCGTGCAGTATCTGGTCATCTACGCCGTGATGAACCTCGGTGCGTTCGGCGTGGTCATCGCCCTCGCTCGCAAGACCAGGTCGGCGGACATCGATTCGTTCGCCGGGGCGTTCCAATACGCCCCCGCCCTCACGGTGTCGATGACCATCTTCTTCATGTCGCTGGTGGGTTTCCCGCCGTTCGGCGGGTGGTTCGCCAAGTTCAACGTGTTCCGGGCGCTCGCCGATGCCAACACGACGATGGCCTGGGTGCTCGCCGTGATCGTCGCAGTCAACTCGGTGATAGCGGCGTACTACTACCTGGCGGTACTGCGCCGCATGTGGGCTGACGAAGCGCCCGATGGCGACCTCTCGCCCATTCGTGTTCCCCCGTCGCTCGTTGCCGCAATCGGCATCGCCGTCGTTGTCACGATGGCGTTTGGGGTGTTGCCCGGCCTCGTCACCGATCTCACCGAGGTCACACTGCTCACCGCCCCGTAGGCGAGACGCCATGTTCGACCTCATAGCCGCTCGAATCGAGAGCGAGGGGCCGTTGCGCTACAGCGACTATGTCGCCATGGCGCTGTATCACCCCGACGGGGGGTTCTATGCGACCGACGGTCACGCCGGCCGTCGCGGCGACTTTGTCACCAGCCCCGAAGTCGGTCCCTTGTTCGGGGCGTGTATCGCCAACCTCCTTGACGAAGTATGGAAGTCGCTCGGTCGGCCCGATCCCTTCACGTTTCTCGAATGTGGTGCGGGACCGGGAACGCTGGCCCGGTCGATTCTGGTGGCGAACCCGGCGTGTGCAGACGCGCTCGACTACATCGCGGTCGAGGGAAGCGCCCGGCAGCGGGCCCGCCACCCCGAAGGCATCACGTCCGAAGCGCAGATGCCGGTGGGCCCCTTCATCGGCATGGTCTTTGCCAACGAGTTGCTCGACAACTTGCCCTTCGACGTCGTCGAGCGATCATCGGCCGGCTGGCGTCAGGTACGTGTCGGACTCGAATCCGGGACGTTGCGCAACGTGGTCGCCGAGCCGATCGAGTCGCCATTGCTCGGGGCCGAGCTTGCCGGGGTGTCGACCGGCACGCGCGTGCCATTGCTCACGGGGGCCGGCGACTGGCTTCGTTCCGCGCTCGATGTCCTGCAAACCGGGGTTGTGCTCGCATTCGACTACGGCGCTTCGACCGCTGAGCTCGCCGAGCGAGGCGGTTGGATGCGCACCTACCGTGGCCACGAGCGCGGTATCGACCCCTTCGACGAACCCGGTTGCCGCGACATCACGATCGACGTGCCGTTCGATCAACTCGCGAACACCGCTCGACCCGAGTCGATCCGTTCCCAAGGGGTGGTGCTGCGAACCATCGGCGGCATCGATGCGCTCGTGGCCGAGGGCAAGGCGGTGTGGCGGGAGCGGGCGCACATCGGCGATCTCGCCGCCGTCAAGGCCCGAAGCCGAATCGGGGAAGCAGAGGCCCTGCTCGACCCCGATTCGCTCGGATCCTTTCAGGTCGTCGAGTGGCGGGTCTGATCGAACCGACTGACGCGTCGTCGGGTGTTGCTCGCAATCTTCACGGGGCCACTCGCTCAGGTACTATCGAGTCGTGGTGAACATCGTGGCTGCCCGCATGCGCGGATCCCGACAACGGATGGTCTGGGCCAACGGCTCGGTGGGAGATCGGCCGGTGCGGCTGCGTAACGGCTACGGCCCACGTTTCGGATCCATCACGGGCGACCTCGGACCCGAACGCATTCGATTGACGTTCAGCGGATCATCCGATGAGGGCACGCTGTCGGGTTCGATCGCCGGCGAGCATGTGGAGGTCACCGTGCGGGCGGGGCAGGTACTGGGTCGTATCAGCACCGATGTGGTGCAACAGATACTCCGGCCCCCGAACGGGCTCCCCAAACTCGTCACGATGCCGAGCGGGACTCCGCTGGTCGATCTCGTGGTCGAACAGCGGCGGCTTGGACGCGACGTTTCCGGGCGGTGCGAGCGGCCATCCGACGCGGTCATCGCGCTGGCGATTCTTATGCAGACCGCATCGCCGAACGTTTTTGGTCGTCTCGCCCTCGCGCTGCGGCCGCAGCGAACCGCGGTTGATCCCGCTCCCGGCTAGACGAAACGCAACAACAGGGCCAAAGGACCGTTGCGCAGGCCCGCGGGGTCCGATACAACCGAGGCGTGGAAGCACGCAAAGCAGAACTCATCCTCGATCGATTCTGTATGTCGATAGGCGAAATGTCCGTGGGCTTGCCGAGTGCATGTTCCGTTGACACGTTGCTCGTCACGTACCTCGATCTGATTGGCCAGATGCGACCGGAACGCCCCCGCGAGCTACGCCAGGCCGACCTCGAAACGTTGGCGGCTGGCACGGGGCTCGATGTCACCCGCGTCAAGAATTACCTGACCCGCCTGTCGCTCGACGCCGTCGTCTGACGAACCGAAAGCGATCGGCGCAAAACGCAGAATGGACGACCCCGAAGGGCCGTCCATTCATTGATCGATCAGTGACTAGCGAGCGGCCAGCTGGTCGCGAATTTCGGTGAGCAGATCAACCTCGGACGGCCCATCGGGATCCGGGGCGCCACCGCGCATTTTGTTGTACGCCTTGACCATCATGAACACGGCGGCAGCGACACCGAGGAATGAGATGAAGGCGGTGATGACACTGCCGTAGAATATTTCGGCGTCGCCGAGACCGAAGGACAGCGCGTTGAAGTTCGGCTCGCCGACGATCGCTGCGATGATCTGCATGAGCACGCCTTGAACGAAGGCGTCGATGACGGGCACGAAGGCCAGCGCCATGATGAGGCCGACTGCGGCGTCGAAAATGTTGCCGTTGCTGATGAAATCTTTGAACTCTTGAATCATGAAGTGTCTCCAGTTGGTGGGTAGAAGTTGTCGCGGCAGGATTGCCGCAGTCTGACATCCGCTACACGTCGCGCCGACTTTAGTTGGCTTTTACGTCACGGACGGTGATCCCTCCAGCACACGGTGTCGTCCTTGTCACCGGGTGTTCACGGCGCCGCGATCGGTCGCCTGAAGTTCCCACATCTGTCCTGACGCCCGAGGCTCCGGTAAAGTCGCGAATCGATCCGCTGTCTACCGGGGAGTCCACCGTGAGCGAGGCCATCGAGGTCTATGAGAACGAACAGCGACTGTTCGCTCCACCCACCGAGTTCGCAGCAAACGCACTGGTCTCCGACCGCGCGCTCTACGACGAGGCCGACGCTGATTACGAGGCGTTCTGGGCCCGCCAGGCCCGTGAACTGGTCACGTGGTTCGACGATTTCGATACCACGCTCGAGTGGAACTCGCCGTTCGCCAAGTGGTTTGTCGGGGGCAAGCTCAACCTGTCGTACAACTGCCTCGATCGACATGTCGAGGCCGGCAGGGGCGACAGGATCGCCTACCACTGGGAGGGCGAGCCCGGAGACACCCGCACGTTCACCTACACCGAGCTTCTCGACGAGGTCGCGAAGTTTGCCAATGTGTTGAAGGGTCTCGGCCTCGAAACCGGCGATCGGCTGGCGATCTACATGCCGATGATTCCCGAGCTCCCGATCGCCATGCTGGCGTGTACCCGCATCGGCGTCGCCCACTCCGTCATCTTCGGAGGGTTCTCGCCGGATGCCATCTCCGACCGCTGCAACGATGCGGCGGCCAAAGTCATCATCACGGCTGATGCCGGCTATCGACGAGGCGAGCCTTCGGGACTGAAGAGCAACGTCGACGCGGCACTGCCGCAATGCGAAACCGTCGAGAACGTTGTCGTCGTCAATCGCTGCAACACCGATGTCACTATGGCCGAGGGTCGCGACCACTGGTGGCACGAGCTGATGGCCGACGCGAGCAGCGACTGTCCCCCGGTCCCGCTCGACAGCGAACAGCTCCTGTACCTGCTGTACACGTCGGGAACCACCGCCAAGCCAAAGGGCATCATGCACACCACGGGTGGGTACCTCACCCAGGTGGCATTCACCCACAAATACGTGTTCGACCTGCAGCCGGAAACCGATGTGTATTGGTGTGCCGCCGACATCGGCTGGGTCACCGGCCACAGCTACATCGTCTACGGGCCTCTGGCCAACGGCTGCACCTCGGTGATGTACGAGGGCACACCGGACACCCCTCGCGAGGAGCTGCGCAGCGGCGACCGATCGACGTGGCCGAAGGACCGTTTGTGGGACATCATCGAGCGTTACGGCGTCACCCAGCTCTACACCGCGCCCACGGCGATCAGAACCTTCATGAAGTGGGGGACCGACGAGGTCGAGCGACACGATCTGTCGTCGCTCCGCGTGCTCGGCACGGTGGGCGAGCCCATAAACCCCGAAGCATGGATGTGGTACCACGAGCACATCGGTGGCGGATCTCGGCCCATCGTCGACACCTGGTGGCAGACCGAAACCGGTGGACACATGATCTCGCCGCTGCCCGGCGTGACCTCCACCAAACCCGGCTCCGCTTGCAGCGCCATCCCGGGGGTGTTCGCCGAGCTGGTTGACGACCACGGTGACCAGGTCACCGAAGGCGGTGGCTACCTCACCATCGCCCGACCATGGCCGGCGATGCTGCGCGGCATCTGGGGCGATGAAGCGCGGTACGTCGAGACCTATTGGTCGAGGTTCCCCGGGCGGTACTTCGCCGGCGATGGGGCCAAGCTCGACAGCGACGGCTACCTGTGGCTCTTGGGTCGGGTCGATGACGTGATGAACATCTCCGGTCATCGGATTTCAACCACCGAGATCGAGTCAGCGCTCGTCGACCATGAATCGGTGGCGGAAGCGGCGGTGGTCGGAGCGATTGACGACACCACCGGCCAGGCCATCATCGGCTACGTGATCACCATGGGATCTCGAGAACCCAACGACGAACTGCGCGAGGAGATCCGCCAGCACGTTTCCATCAAGCTGGGGGCCATCGCTCGGCCCAAGGCGGTGTTCATCGTCCCCGATCTGCCCAAGACCCGCAGCGGCAAGATCATGCGGCGCCTGTTGCGCGACGTGGCCGAAGGCCGGGTGCTCGGCGACACCACCACGCTGGGGAACAGCGATGTGGTCGACGCCATCGTCGACGGCGCACGGGCGGCCCAAGGCGACGAGGCGTAGGCGCATCGCCGGTTGGAGCGCGCCCGATTTCGGGTCCGCCTAGACTTCTTGCCATGCCAAGTTTCGATGTGGTTTCCGAGATCGACCAACAAGAGATCCGCAATGCGGTCGACCAGGCGGTACGGGAAGTGACCAACCGCTACGACTTCAAGGACACCAATTCGGTGATCGACTTGAAAGAATCCTCGATCACGCTCGAGACCTCCAGCGAGGATCGACTACTCGCTTTGCGGCAGGTTCTCGAAGAGAAGATGGTGAAGCGCAAGGTCTCGTTGAAGGTGCTCGACTACGGCAAGGTCGAAGACGCGTCCGGCAGCCGGTCCCGCCAAGAGGTCACGCTGCAGGCGGGGATCACGTCGGAGAAGGCCAAAGAACTGAACAAGTTCATCAAGGCCGTCGGTGTCAAGGGCATCCAGTCGCAAACGCAGGGCGAGCAGCTTCGTGTCACCGGCAAGAAGCGAGACTCGCTGCAGGAGATCATTGCGGCGATCAAAGAAGAAGACTTCGGCTTGCCACTGCAGTTCAACAATTTTCGCGACTGACTGAAGCTGCACATGGCCAATTTCGAACTTCGTCTCGCCACCGCGGACGACGCGGAACAGATCCGACAGATCTACAACCGCGAGGTCGAGGAGACCGTCAACACGTTCGATCTCGAACCGCGGTCGCTCGACGCGCAACGGGCATGGTTGGCCGATCGCTCCGGCGCCCACGCCGTGTTGGTGGCCGAGCGCGGCGACGACCTTCTCGGCTTTGCGTCGCTGTCCCCCTATCGAGACCGACCGGCCTACCGGACGTCGGTGGAGAACTCGGTGTACGTCCACCGCGACCACCAAGGCGAGGGCGTCGGCAACGCATTGATGGTCAACTTGCTCGAGGTCGCCACCAACCACGGCTTCCACAGCGTCTTCGCACGGATCGTCGGCGGCAACCCCGCCAGCATCACGTTGCACGAGCGCTGCGGCTTCCGAGCGGTCGGTGTGGAACGTGAGGTCGGACGGAAGTTCGGAAAGTGGTTGGACGTCATCTTGATGCAGAAGCTGTTATAGCTTCGCGCACTCTCGGCTTCGGCCCGGCGGCAGCCGGGACTGAAGCCCGAGCGCTTCGGTGCGCCGCCGGACCTCGGGCCTCGATGCTGACGCAAGCGCTGAGCCGAGCCTTCGTCCCTCAGGCTCTCACTGTTTGCCTGGTTCTGGCGCCGTGTCGTCGGCAGGGTTGCGTATTTGGGCAGCCGAGGCCTTCGGCCCGCAGGGCACCGGCATGGTGCTTGGCGGGTAGGTGGTGGGAAAGGTCTTTGGTGGGTGGCGGTTCTTGCTCGTTCCCAAGCGGCAGAGGATTTCGCCGCGTGTTTGATTGCGGGCTCGCTATCCTTGTCGATTCCTGGATCGGTGCCCGAGTGGCCAAAGGGAACGGGCTGTAAACCCGTCGGTTTTTACCTTCGGAGGTTCAAATCCTCCCCGGTCCACGACATTCGCTTCGCTCATTTCCAGCCTTTCGGCGCTGGGCGCCGAAACGCCTCGTGCGAATTGGTCCCAGGGGAATGGGCGGAGCGAGCAATGTCATCGACGAAGTGCGCAATGCCAATTTCGCTTTGCGAAATTGGCCAGTCATTCGCTCCGCTTCGGCGGGGCGTTTGCCGTTTTGGCCCTGCCCTGCTGGCCGAAGGCTCTGGCTGCCCTGCAACCCCATCCTGGCGTCGGCAAGGCGCCAGCCCACAGACAGAACCGAGCGAGCGAGGAACGAGTGAGCGGAGTCCGCCATGCGTGTCAGCGGAGCGGCACGATCTGCGAGGGACGAGCGGATCCAGCGAGGCTGGAGGGAGCGAAGCGAGCGGGAAACAAGCCGCGGCTACCGTGGCTCCTCCATACGAAACAGTCGGTTGCCAGAACGATTCCGCCCCACTGGCTGACCGATGCCCTGCAGGCCGAAGGCCTTGGTTGCCCCAGGTCGTGTGACGTCAACTGGCAAGGCGCCAGCCCACCGGCCAGATCGAGCGAGCATCGCAGGAGCGGGCAAAGCGAGTGCGACAAGAAGGCAGTTGATCCCTTGCCGGGACTCTCTGACGCCCAAGCGGCAGACAGGCCTGCTCCCGCCCGACAAACCGACTCGGCTGTTTTGCCATGCGTATCAGCGGATCCAGCGAGGCTGCTGGGAGCGAAGCGAGCGGGAAACAACGCCTAGGCAGCGCTGGGGGCGACGATGTCGAGGTGGTACTCCCCGGAGGAGGCTGCTTCGCTGGCCCACTGGGCGACCTCGGGGTCCGACGACAACAAGATGCGTTGACCGTCGCCGGCCGACAAGGCCAGCAGGTGGAGGGCCGCCCGCTTTTCGTCGCTTGTCATCGACGCGAACGGCTCGCTCATGATCATCGGCATCGACTCGCCCCGCGTGGCTTCAGGCCGGCCGAGGCGGCACACCAGTGCGCCGAACTGGGACGACGCTTCCAGGGGGTCGAAGTCGCCCATGCGGAACATTTCTGCTGCTCTCTCGATGTGGGGCCGATTGGCGTTGGTCCAGGCCAGGTCGACGCCGCCGGTGAAGCCGGTCCATGCTTCGATGGCTTGCTCGTGGGCGGCGGTTGCCTCGCGGTAGATCTTTCGGCTGTCGTTGCCGGCCAGCATCGTGTTCACGCGATCGAGTTGCATCGAGAACAAGGAGTCGCCTTCGGGCGAACCCTTGCCGGCGCGGCTGGCAGCGATGATGGGCCAGAAACCGTGGGCCAACATGCCCAGCGCGAGGACAGCGGCGACAGCGGCGACGATCATCGTTGTCAGCGACGGCGCCGAGATGTAGGTGATCGCGCCAACCGCTCCGAACACAAGTGCGCCGAGGAACCAGAGAATCGGATCTCGTTGACCGCCGTTTTCATTGCTGAAGGACACGGCTTCCAGCGCGTCGAACGCCGCCTCGCCTACCGCGAAGTCGGTGGTCGAGTTCTTTTCGGTGATCTGGGTGAGCATCATGGAGCTCGCGTCGATGCGCGCTGCGGTGGAGTCGATCTCGTCGGCTATCTCCCAGAGCAGCTCTTGGTCGAGACGAGCCAGATGGTCGATGTCACGGTCATCGGCGCCACGGTGCACGAGTTCGGCATCGGTGAGGACCAGATGCGTGTGTTCCTTGGACATCTCGAGGCCGTCGAACACGTTGATGTCGCCCTGCTCGTTGGTGAACTGAGCGGTCACCTCCACCTGTTTTCCCGAGTCGATCACCATGTGTGGGACCTTTGAGGACCGCACGACGGCGAACCGTTTCCCCTTGTCGGTCCGAAACTCGGTGTGGACACCGTTGGAGGTGCCCGTGAGCGAGCCGATCAATTCGGAGACCAACGCATCGCGTTCGGCCGGACCAACACCACCAATGATGCTCATGCCGGGGTGAAAAGCAAAGGTCGACCAGCCATCGTCGGCAGGGTGTTCAAGGAGTAGGCGTTCGATTCTCACGACCGTAGTTTCGGCTCGCTGCGCAAGCGCCTTAACAAAGTTGGTGGGTGTCAACTCAGCCCGAGGCGGGGGCGATTCTGCATGGACGGGCGATCTGGGCTCGTCGGCGGTCGCGTCATTTTTGTCGGTTCGGGCGGCGCGTCGGCGTCGAGAAGCGGCAGGGCCGGAAAATGTCGCCAACGGGATCGGTGGGTGCGTGTTGGGAATAGCCCGATCGCGTGGCATTCTTTCACTGGACTTTCACGCGCTCGCGCGTGATCCAGCTCCCTTAGCTCAGTCGGTAGAGCGTCTCCATGGTAAGGAGAAGGTCGACAGTTCGATTCTGTCAGGGAGCTCGTACATCATGGCGACGTAGCTCAGCTGGTGAGAGCGTTCGACTCATAATCGAGAGGTCGAGAGTTCAAATCTCTCCGTCGCTACTTTCTCCGGCTCTGCCGGCCCACTGCAACTTCCATTCCGCTCCGAAATGGAAGTTGCGTCACGAAACGAGGCAAGCATGGCTTCTGACAAGCGAGTATCGGTCACTCTGGAATGTCAAGAGTGCAAGCGACGCAACTACATCACGACAAAGTCCAAGGTGAATACCCGCGACCGCGTCGAACTCAGCAAGTACTGCCGCTGGGATCGTAAGCACACGATGCACAAAGAGACGCGCTAGCGGCTTCGTCGACGGCGCCAACCCGGCCCGCGCCGACGCACCCCCGAACATCGCCTCGGACGACCGGCGGGTAGTACGCTACGACTGTGAGCCGTGTCGAGAACGCGGTACGTGCCAACGTTGGTGAGTTGCGGCGTTTGGACCGTCGTTGAGAAAGTCGTATAGCGAGTTGACTCGTTTGGAGAGTTGCCTCGTTTGGAAAGTTGCCTCGTTTGGAGATAGGGAGCATCGTGCGGATAAAGGATTTGCCCGAACTGGTGCTCGATGCCCGCGACGGCGACCGCGGCGCGTTCGATGAAATCGTACGACGAACCTACGCGGACACATTTTCGCTCGCTCATCGACTGACGGGCAATGCCGAAGATGCCGGCGACGTCGCGCAGGAAACCTACATTCGCGCCTTTCGGTATCTGCAGCGCTTCCGTGGCGACGCCCAGTTCTCAACGTGGCTCTATCGCATCACGACCAACTGTGCGTCCACACATCTCGGCCGGATGCGGCGCCATCGACACGACGAGTTGCGATCCGATTCACCCGTGGCCGACGAGAACCCCGACGCCGACCCCGCGTTGCGAGCCGATGCGTCGGCAATGCGCGACGAAGTGCAGAAGGCCTTGCGGCGCCTTCCCGAACGGTTGCGGGCGGTTGTCGTGCTGCGCGATGTGCACGACTTGAGCCACAACGCCATCGCCACCGAGCTGGGCATCACTGAAACCGCAGCCAAGGTTCGGCTTCACCGGGCCCGCGTTCGACTGCGTGAGTTGGTTCTCGACCGCCGGGCCGATCCCGACGACCCGAGTTCCCCCGCCAAGGCCGGCGAGTCCGCCAAATCCAGCAAATCCACCAAATCCAGCAAATCCACCAAAGCCAGCAAATCCACCAAAGCCAGCAAAGCCATAAAGTCACGGAAAACCGCGGTGCCGACGTCGACCAAGAAGCGCGCCGGCGCCCGAGCGGTGCCCGCGAAGAAGGCGGCATCCACGAAGCGAGTCGCAGCTGTGGCTCGCGTCGCGGCACCGACGCCGGCGCCGGTCGTTGTTGGTGATGCGGCGCAAGCGCCCGTCGTGCTGCCCGCCGCCGTCTGACAACGCGGTACGTAAGCGCCGATCGGGCTGATAGCCTGATGCGACGGCGCCGCCGTAGGGCAGTGGCTCAATTGGTAGAGCACCGGTCTCCAAAACCGGCGGTTGTGGGTTCGAGTCCCTCCTGCCCTGCAAGCACAAGAACACCGGCAAGAATTCGCGAAAGAAATCATCTATGTCACTGAACCGGGAACAAAAGCGGCAGCTGCAGCGCCAGGGTGAGGTAGACGACGACGGCCAGCCGCTCCAGCAGAAGCGTCAGGCGCCACGGGCGACAGCGCAAGAGCGCACCAGCCCGGGACAGTTCGTCAAAGAGGTTCGCCAAGAACTCCGCAAGGTCGTGTGGCCCAGCCGGGCCGAGACCATCAACTACTCGATCATCGTGTTGATCACGGTCACCATTCTCACGGCGCTCATATCCGGTATGGACTGGATCAGCGCCGATCTCGTCAATCGGCTGTTCACCAGCTGATCCGTTCAGATCACTATGCCCACCAGCACCCTGATCACCCGTTCCGTTCTCCGTCCTCGTAAGAAGCTCGTATGACCATGTCCGAAGAATCCGACACTGCCGCTGAGGCCACGACGCAAGAGGATG
>CBESNZ010000035.1:0-14510 GCA_965531045.1 uncultured Acidimicrobiales bacterium | reverse complement strand
TCGGTGCCGATCACGTGATCGCTAACCGTGGCGCCGGGGAGCACCCGGGTATAGGCCGGGGGACCGCGGAGATCGCCCACCGCGCCGGATACCTCGACCGAGCCCGAGTTGTTGGTGACGCGACCGGTGACGCGCCCGAGAACGATCAGGTGGCCGCCTTCGACCGCGATGTCGCCGTCGACGCAACCGTGCACCACCAAGGTGCCGGCCAGGAGTTCGACCGGTCCGGTAGCGGTCCCGGTGATCTCGACGCGCCGGGTGACGGTGAGTAGGCCATCGTGGGATTCGATGTGGCCGGAGGCGGGGGTTGCGTCATTCATTCGTGGGTTCCTCGAACAGTGCGGGCTCCACCCGGTCCCAACGCTAGCTTCTCTGCCATGGTCGAAACCAACTTCTCGAATCGCATTACAGAACTGTTGGGCATAGAGCTACCGATTGTACAAGCGCCAATGGGCTGGATCGCGCGATCGCAGCTGGCTTCTGCGGTGTCGAATGCCGGCGGATTGGGCATCATCGAGACGTCATCGGGGGAGCTGGATCAGATCAAGCTCGAAATCGCCATGATGAAAGACCTCACCGACAAGCCCTTTGGGGTCAACATCGCCCAGGCGTTTGTGAGCGACCCGAATATCGTGTCGTTCGTGGTCGACCAGGGGATCGGCTTCGTCACCACGTCCGCCGGTAGCCCCATGAAGTACACCGAGCCCCTCAAGGACGCCGGCCTCACCGTCTTCCACGTCGTCCCCACGCTGAAGGCAGCGCTCAAGGCGATCGAGGCCGGGGTGGACGGTTTGGTCGTCGAGGGGGGAGAAGGCGGGGGATTCAAGAATCCGCGGCCGGTGTCCACCATGGTGCTGCTCCCGCTGATCGCGTCGAAGTTCGACGTGCCGATCATCGCCGCGGGTGGTTTTGTCGACGGCGCAACCATGGCCGCAGCGTTCGCGCTCGGCGCCGAGGGTATTCAGATGGGTACCCGCATGGTCAGCGCCGCAGAGTCGCCGGTGCACGACAACTGGAAGCAAGCCATCCTCAACGCCGCAGAAACCGACACGGTGTTCCTCAACAGTCATGCCTCGCCGGCGTTGCGGGCGCTTCGTACCGAACGCAGCTCGGCGTTGCAGTTCGACACCGATCAGAACGCCTTCGGCCAGTTCGGCGATCCACAAGGGTTGTACTTCGGTGGCGACATGGAAGCCGCGATTGCGTTGTCGGGCGAAGTGGCGGGCCGCATCGAAGCGATCGAGCCGGTGGCCGACATCCTGCGGGACTGCGCCGCAGAATGCCGCTCGATACTGGCCGACCTGAACCGGCAATATTGTTAAGAAAGTGAGACCGGCGTTGCTACTTCGGCGAAGAAGTCGTTGCCCTTGTCATCGACGACGATGAAGGCGGGGAAGTCCTCGACGTCGATGCGCCACACGGCTTCCATGCCGAGCTCGGGGTAGTCGAGCACCTCGATGTGTCGGATCGAGTCTTTTGCGAGGCGGGCGGCCGGGCCGCCGATCGAGCCCAGGTAGAACCCGCCGTGGGTCTGGCACGCGTCGGTCACCTGTTTGCTGCGGTTGCCCTTTGCGAGCATGACCATCGAACCGCCGTGGCTCTGGAACAGGTCGACGTACGGGTCCATACGGCTGGCCGTGGTGGGCCCGAACGAGCCCGACGCGTAGCCCTCGGGCGTCTTTGCCGGCCCCGCGTAGTAGACGGGGTAATCACGGAGGTACTCGGGCATCGGTTCGCCCGCATCGAGAAGTTCTTTGATCTTTGCGTGGGCGATGTCACGAGCGACGACGACGGTTCCCGTGAGCGACAGGCGCGTCCTCACCGGGTACTGCGACAGTGTGCTGCGGATCTTGTCCATTGGCTCGTTGAGGTCGATGGCGACAACCTCCGACGACAGGTCGGCTTCGGTGGCCTCGGGAAGAAAACGGGCGGGGTCGGTCTCGAGCTGCTCGAGGAAGATGCCCTCCGAGGTGATCTTGGCCTTCGCCTGCCGGTCGGCAGAGCACGAAACAGCGATGGCTACCGGGTTGCTTGCGCCGTGCCGTGGAAGTCGGATGACGCGTGCGTCGTGCAGAAAGTATTTGCCGCCGAACTGGGCGCCGATGCCTATGGATCGGCTGTGCTCGAGGAGCTTCTGCTCCCACTCCAGGTCGCGAAATCCACGGCCGCTCGTCGACCCGGAGGAGGGCAGGCTGTCGAGGTAGTGCGCCGAGGCGTACTTCGCGGTCTTCAGCGCGTACTCGGCGGAGGTGCCACCAACGACGATGCCGAGGTGGTACGGCGGACACGCCGATGTTCCAAGCGAACGCATCTTCTCGTCGAGAAACGACAGCAGACTCTGGGGATTCAGCAGCGCCTTGGTTTGTTGATAGAGGAAGCTCTTGTTGGCGGAGCCGCCACCCTTGGCCATGAAGAGAAACTTGTAGGAGTCACCCTGATCGGCGTAGAGCTCGATCTGGGCCGGCAGATTGTTGCCGGTGTTCTTCTCTTCGAACATCGAAAGCGGTGCGAGCTGTGAGTAGCGCAGGTTCGACGTCTGGTAGGTGTTGAAAATGCCGCGGCTGATGGCCTCGGCATCGTCGAAACCCGTCAGGACATACTGGCCCTTCTTCCCCATCACGATGGCCGTGCCGGTGTCCTGGCACATCGGGAGCACGCCGGCGGCGGCGATGATGGCGTTCTTCAACAACTCGATCGCGACAAATCGGTCGTTGGCGCTGGCCTCGGGGTCGTCGAGGATGCCCGACAGCTTTTCCAGGTGACTGGTGCGCAGGTGGTGCGAGATGTCGCGCATCGCTTCGGCCGTCAGCAACTCGAGCGCCTCGGGCTCGACCTTCAGGAATCGCTGGTCGCCCAACTCCACCGTGGAGACACCCTCGGTCGTGATCAAGCGATACTCGGTGGTATCGGCGCCGAGGGGGAGTATGTCGGTGTAGCTGAAGTCGTCCACGGATTGGAGGGTAGTCAAAACCCATCCGTCGTGACGTGCCGGGACTCATCAGTTCTGTCGCCGTGCCGATAGGGAGTCATGTCCGATCTCGACCTGGTCGATACCCTCGGCGACCTCTTCGCATCGTCGGTTGCCGCCAAGATCCGCGAACACCTGCCGTCGGACGGCGTTTTCGTCGATGTCGGTGGTCACGGCGGCTATTACACGATGGTTGCGGCGAGACGAACGCGACTCGACGGCCGGGTTGTCGTCATCGAGCCGGTGGACTCGAACGCTGCGTGCATTCGGAACTCCCTCCGCCGGAACGGGTTCGGCAACGTCGCGATTTTCGAGCAGGCCGCATCGGATGTCTCGGGCACCGCCTTGCTCGCACTCGAGCCGGCCGATCCCGACACCGGCCTCGTCCATGCGTCGGTGGGACCGGTCACCATGTCGTTGGAGACGGAACGATGCGTTCCGGCGATAGCACTCGACGACCTCGCCATCGACGAGGGGCTGGATCGTCTGGACGTGCTCGTGATCGATTCCGATGGTCATGAGTTCGAAATTCTCGAAGGCGCCGCCATGGTGCTCCGGACACTCCGCCCCGCCGTGATGATCACCGTCGTGCCGAGCGATGAAGTGGAAACGATTGAGCTGCTCGCACTGTCGGGCTACGAGACCGCGCGTATCGCCGAACGTGTCGGACAACTCTTGCTCCTCGGGCAGCCTCCGGCCGCGCCCTAGCGCCAGCAACGACGCATCGAGTTCGCTAGGGAAACAGTCGCGCGTCGTCGGGGTAGGGGAAGAAGTCGGGTAGGTCACCAGCGTCGTGTTGGCTCTGCATTCTTTTCCACCACTCGACCGTGAAGAGCTCGCCGTGGTGTTCGCGCATGACCGGCCAGAGGTCCTTCGGGAACCACATGAACGTTGGGAACTCCTCGGGGAACACATCGTTCGGGGCGACGGAGAACCACGGCTGTGACGACATCTCGTCGTCGTAGTTGGTGGTCTCGGGCACCGCTCGAAAGTTGCACTCGGAGAGCAGCGCCAATTCGTCGTAGTCGTAGAACACGACCGCTCCGTGGCGAGTGACGCCGAAGTTCTTGCTGAACAGGTCGCCCGGAAAGATGTTGGCTGCGGCCAGATCTTTGATGGCTTGGCCGTATTCGATGACGGACGCCTTGGCCCGGTTGAACCCCACCTCGCGTAGGTAGAGGTCGAGCGGATAGAGGCGGCGTTCGGTGTACAGGTGTTTGATGATCACCTGGTCGCCGTCGACCTCGACGGTGCCGGCGGCTTCGGACAGCAGCTCATCGAGCAATTCGTCGGTGAAGCGGTCTCGGCTGAATGACAGATTTTCGAACTCCTGCGCGTCGACCATGCGGCCCACCCGGTCGTGTTGGAATACCAGCCGATAGCGGTCCATCACCTCGTTTCGGGTGGTCTTCTTGGGCGGCGCGAAATGATCTTTGATGATCTTGAAAACCACGTCGAACGAGGGCAGGGTGAACACGTTCATCACCATGCCCTTGGTGCCGCGAGCGATTTCGAAGCGTCCGGTGGAATGCTCGAGGTGGCGGTAGAACGCACGGAACAAGGCCGTCTTCCCGTGCTGGCTGTAGCCGATGGCGGTGTAGAGCTCGGCGATCGGTTTCATCGGCATCATCGACTTCAGGAAGCCGATGAGCTCGCCGGGGTTGTCCCATTCGACGTGGAAGTAGCTGCGGGTGAACGAGAACAATCGGCTGGCATCGCTCTCGCTCAGCAGTACCGCGTCGACGTGCAGGCCGTCTTCCTCGTGGAGCAGGGCCAAGACGAAGGGAATCACGCGGTTGAGTCGACGAACGCGACCGATGAGGTACGCACCCTTGTTGCGATAGAAGACCGGCAACAACATGTCGATACCGTCGAATGCCGCAGCATCCCAGGAGTCGGTGCACGCAGCATCGAGTCGCTCGGCGACCATCTTTGCTTCGCCGTCGATGTCGGCGAATGGTGCCTGGAGGTCGAAGGTACGCAAGATCTCGACGACCGCTTCAGCGGACGTGCCGTGCCGCAGGAACGTGGCGACGGCCATCGACTCGAGTTCGCTGCGGGGGAACGCGGTGGTGCCGAACCAGCGGAACTCGAGGTCCTCGTCGACGCCAATCGTGGTGAAGACCCGACGGGTGACCGAATTGAAGAACGTTTCCGAGAGCTCGAGATCGTCGCCGCCCGAGATGAGCTCGGCGTAGTGCCGGCGCGTGTGGCGCCACTGGGCGCGTTCGTCGATGCCGCGCGGGAGGTTCTCGTTGATGCGGGCGACCGTGCGTTCCACCGCGGACTTGTGCAGAGCGAGGCGCTGATGCGCATCGAACTGGTTGAGGTGCCACTCGCGTCGTTCGAACCGAAGCTGCGCCCGTCGGGTCACCGAGACGAAGTCGCCCTGGAAGCTGTCGAAAGCATCGCTGATCTGTTGGGCGATGAGTTCGGCGGCGGCGTCGGAGACGGCTTGTTCATCATTCACGGCCGACAGCTTAGGAGGCTCGCTGCGGGTGGCCTCGGTCGGTTACCCTCGCCCCGTGCCCGAAGAACTGCGGATCGATCTCGACACGCCTGACGAGAGCGGCCTTTCGGCGATCGAACGCACGGTCGCCCGCGACGAGATTCGCCAGCTCGCCTACCGGTACGCGCAGGCAATCGATCGTCGCGACGCCGATCTGATGGTGTCGTTGTACACCCCGACTGCCCGATTTGGTTCGTACGGCGAAGGTCACGAGGCATTGCGTGCACTCACCATCGGTTCGCTCGAGGGCATCGGCTTGGCCGTGCTTCTCATCGGCAACCATGTGATCGACTTCGCCGACCCACACCACGCGACGGGCCAGGTCTGGTGCCGCGGCTACATCGATGACCACGCCGAGGGCTTCATCGAACAGATGATTCGTTACGACGATCGGTACGTGTACGAGGACGGGAAGTGGTTGTTCGTGTCGCGCAAGCACATCCTCTGGTACGGCGTTCGCACCGCCGAACATCCAATGGATCAAGAGCCCGCCAACTGGCCACAGCGCCAGGTTGGCACCGGGACAGCGAACGATCTGCTGCCACCAAACTGAACGCCCGAGCGTTTAGCCTCACGGCATCGAGACCGAGCAGGAACAACTCCAAACCGACACGCGAATCGCGTCGTTTCTGAACCAAGAATTCGACGAGGCCCAGCTGGCCCGAGATCTCGATTTCCGCGCCCGGAAGGTTCGTCGCTCCGTGGGCATCGGCCTTGCCCTGCTGGTCTGCGCGGTGGTGGCATTCCTCCTGACCCGACCCGATGCCGAACCCGCAGCGCGCGAGGAAGGCGGGTTGCGTTTCGCCGAACCCGACGCACCCGCAGCCGACTTTGCCGAGGTCGTCACGCCCGATGCGGTCGATCCGGCTCTCGTCACCCGCTTCGACGTGCCCGTCGTGGTGGCAGCCGGCGACGGCCCCCGTTCGGAACGCATCGAGCTCGACCCACCGGCCAACCTCCTGCCGGCCGAACCCGGCGCCGTCGTCGCCGGGGTTGCCCGAGCGGGAGGCGATGGTCGGCTCATTCTTGTTGGGCCCGACGGTTGGCTCGACGGCGCGTGTGTGCTGGCGCAAACGACCTCGGCGCAGCTGCGGCCATTGAGCTCGCTGCACTTCGCCGCAACCACCGACAGTTGTGGTCTGAATCCCGTGGGCCAACCGGCGGAGGTCATCTGCCGTGGCGACAACGCCGTCATCTTGTCCCTCGACATTCCGCAGGGCGCCGTGGCACTGCCCGAGGGTGGCACCGGATTCGCCGACTCGGTGCGACTGCAGCTGGTCGGTGCCGCCGAGGGATACGAGACCATGACGATCCGTGGCGCCATCGATGTCGCCGACGATTCGGTGATCGACGTGCCCGAGGTTGGCGGACCACCGGGAGCCGAGGTGACCGTCGTTCTCGGCGGTGCAGGAGCTCGCGCCACCTGCACGTTCACCTCGTGACCCCCAAGTCAGTCCACTCGGCATAGTATCGGCGCCATGTGTGGGCGATTCGTGTCCTCGTCGCAACCGGACGAGATAGCCAAGTACTTCGGCGCCGACGTGGTCGGCGAGACGCTCTTAGCGCCCAACCACAATACCGCTCCCACCAGCCAGGTCTTGGTGGTGCGTGACCGGCGCGAGCCCGACGCTCCGGAGACCACTTCCAGGACGCTCGAGTTGTTGTACTGGGGCCTCATTCCGATCTGGGCGAAAGACCGGAAGATCGGTGCGAAGATGATCAACGCCCGCTCCGAGACACTGGCCGAAAAGAACTCGTTCAAACGGTCGTACGCCAAGAAGCGCTGTATTCTCCCCGTGGATGGCTTCTACGAGTGGGAGCCGATCGAAGGCCAAAAGGCCAAACAACCATGGTTCATCTACCGCCCCGATGGCGAACCATTCGCCTTCGCCGGGTTGTGGGAAACGTGGCGCGGTCCCGATCGGGATGGATCCGAAACGGTGCATTCGTGCACGATCATCACCGGACCGCCCAACGACAAGATGGCCGAGATCCACCACCGCATGCCGGCCATTTTGCCTCCCGACGCCTGGGACCTCTGGCTCGATCCCGATGTGCGGGACATCGAACAGGTCGCACCACTGCTCAAGCCGGCACCGTCCGAACTCATCGCCATGCACAGGGTGAGCGCCGACGTGAACAACGCCCGTAACAAGGGTGAACACCTCATGGCGGCGATCTCGTGATGCTGGTGATGTCGGGGAAATCGTGTTGACGCAGAATCCGGGATGGCGCCGACAGTTCCGCTACAGCGTGCTGCGATGGCAGGCTCGGCTCGACACCCAGGGGTCTGACCGTGTCCTGCCCTGGGTCTACGCCACGATGTTGTTCACGATGCTCGTGTTGTTGTCGCTGGCGCGCTACCGGTCGTTGGAGAACGGCGCCGATCTCAGCCGCTTTCTGCAAGGGGCTTGGCTCATCGGCGAAGGCCGGTCGCCGCGCAGTGCGCTGTCGGGCGAGCATCTGTTTTCCGGTCAGGTCCCGCTCATCTTCTGGCCGCTGGCCCAAGTTTCGCGACTCAGCTTCATCCCGACGGCGCCGTTGTTACTCGTCGTGCAATCGTTCGCCATCAGCTGTTCGGTGGTGCCGATCTTCCTCATCGCCCGCCGGGTCTGCAACCTGCGTGTCGGTGCGGCATCGGCCATCGTGTTGGCCTTTGCGCTGTATCCGGCGGCCCAAGATCTGAACCTGGCCGACTTTCATCCCGAGGCACTGGCCATCGCTCCGATGATTGCCATGTGCCTGGCGGCGTTTCGCGACCGGTGGCTTCGTTTCGCGATCTTCGCCGTGTTGGTGGTGGCGTGTCGGGCCGACTTCGGCTTTGCTATCGCGGGATTCGGCC
The DNA here is from genome assembly GCA_965531045.1 of uncultured Acidimicrobiales bacterium. GTDB lineage: Bacteria > Actinomycetota > Acidimicrobiia > Acidimicrobiales > SHLQ01 > CBESNZ01. The sequence continues at coordinate 6,191 of CBESNZ010000035.1, read as the reverse complement.
TGCTGCTTGCGATCCGAGGCGAACGTCGAATCGGGGCTGCCGCATTCGTGGGGGGTGCGGCGTGGACGATCCTTGCCGTCACCGTCATCCATCCCCAACTCTCGACCTCGTCCAACGTCGAGTACCTCGGCGCCTACGGCGATTCCGTCGGTGGCGTCGTATGGGGAATGCTCACCAATCCCGTCGAAGTGCTCTCCGAGGTGTTCTCCCGCGACAACTTCGATTCGCTCGTTCGCCTCTTCGCCCCGCTTTTGTTCCTGCCGCTCGTCGCGCCGCGCTACTTCCTGCCGATCGTCCCGTTGCAGCTGGTGTATCTGGCGGCAGCCGTCCCTGAGGGTCCGTACGGGAATCCGCAACTGGAGGTCCCCGCGACGGCGTTCCTGTTCGTGGCGGCGTGCTTCGGCATGGCCAAGATCGGCACCCTTGGCGTCGAGCGAATCACCGTGAATCGCCGCATTCTCGGTGCGTTCATTCTGACCGGGTTGGTGTTCTTTGCGAGAGATGCCGCCAGCACCCCCTACGAAGAGCCGTGGAACTGGTACGCCCGGAGCAGCACCGACCAAGCTCGACTGGCGGCGATCGAGTTCATTCCCGACGATGCGTCGGTGCAGGCGTCGCCCAACGCGCTTTCCCTGCTGGCAGAGCGCGAGGCTGTGTATCTCCTCGACACCGCCAGCACCGTGGTGGCGGCCGAGCGCACGCTGGTCGGCGCCGACTACGTGCTCTTCGACCGCGACGCAACCGCCGATTGGTCGTCGGTCTGGCTCACCAACTTCGACCGCAACATCCGCGACGACGGCAGATACGAGCCGGTCTACTTCGCGAGCGGCATCACGTTGTATCGACGCACCGGAGCGCCGGTCGTTGCGACCTAGAAGTACACAGTCGCTTGCGCTTTTCTACGGGGCCGAGGCGGCATCGACAGCCGCGGCGTGACCGAGTTCACGCAAGGCGGCACGGATGTTCTCGGCCGAATTGTCGAGGGCGACGGGCCCGGGATCGCTGCCGCTGCCGAGTTTGAAATCGCCCATGTCGTCGATTGCGAGGACATGCAAGTGGGTGTGGGGCACGTCGAAGCCGGCGACGAGGAGCCCGATGCGAGTGGGGGAGTAGACCGCCTTGACCGCGTTGCCCACCGCGTGGGCGACCTCCATCGCGTGGCCGGCCACGTCGGCCGGAAGATCGGTCCACTGATCGATCTCTCGGCGCGGCACGACGAGCGTGTGACCAGGTCGGACCGGGTTGATGTCGGTGAACGCGACGACGGTGTCGTCTTTCCACACGAAACGTCCGGGAATGTCACCGGCGATGATCATCGAGAAAACGGTAGGCATGAGCCGAGTCTAGGATGTCGACGATGTTCCATCGTCCCGACGAAGCCGGTGATAGCTCGGCCGAAGAAGCCCCCTCGCTGCACACCGGACTCGCGAGCTGGGGGCCATTTCTCACCGCACCGAACGTCATCACCTTGGCGCGGTTGTGTTGTGTGCCGCTGTTCCTGTGGCTGCTTTTCAGCCGGGACAATCGTCATGCTGCGGCATGGTTGTTGGGTGGCCTCGGTGCCACCGATTGGGTCGACGGCTTCATCGCACGTCGGTTCGACCAAGTCTCGGAGTTCGGCAAGATCTTCGACCCGACCGCCGACCGCATCATGTTGTTGGTCGGTGTGCTCGCCATCGCGGTCGATGGATCCGTCCCCTGGTGGTTCGCGATTCTCACGCTGATCCGCGAGGCGCTCGTCGCGGCCGCGGCCATCCTGCTCGGAATCCTCGGCGCCCGGCGATTCGACGTCACCTGGTGGGGCAAGTGCGCGACATTCGGCCTGATGTTCGCCTACCCACTCTTCTTGGCCGCCAACGCCGATCTCAACTGGTCGAGCGTGGCCGAGGTGCTGGCGTGGCTGTGCGGGGTTCCGGGACTCGTGTACGGCTACATGTCGCTGGCCCAATACATTCCGAAAGCTCGGGAAGCGTACGCGGAGTCCAAGCTCGGGTAAGTTGTTCAGCATGAACGTGCCAGATGATCTGCGATATTCGAGCGACCACGAATGGGTTCGGGTCGAGGGTGACGTCGTGCGGGTGGGCATCACCGATTACGCACAAGATGCGCTTGGCGACGTCGTCTACGTCGAATTGCCCGAAGCTGGTGTCGACGTCGAATCCGGTGGCGCGATGGGCGAAGTCGAGTCGACGAAGTCGGTATCCGACATCTACGCACCGGTCGCCGGGTCGATCACCGAGGTCAACGACGAGTTGGCCGACGCGCCCGAGCGTCTCAACGAGGATCCCTACGGCGACGGGTGGATTTGCACGATCGCGCTCGCCGACGCCGGCAGCGTCGACGCGCTCATGGATGCCGTTGCGTACCGGGCACTGATCGAGGAAGCCTGATGCCGTCCGACCCGCACTGCCCGAGCTGCGGACACGAGAACCCCGTCGGGGCAAACTTCTGTTCGTCGTGCGGACGGCAACTGGTCGACGCCAACGATGCCCCAACCGGGGCGATCGAAGTGATCGATCTCTCGGTCGCCCCGGCGGGAACCGCCGAAGAACGAGAGCACGACGAGTTCGACGAGGACCGCGCTCGGTTTCCTGCCGGTGTCGGCCTCTTCATCGTGCAACGAGGTCCAAAGGCCGGCTCGCGCTACGCGCTCGACCAACCGGTCACCTCGGCTGGGCGCCACCCAGAGAGCGACATCTTCCTCGACGACATCACCGTCAGCAGGCGCCACGCAGAAGTGACGAGCGACGACGACGGGTACGTCGTGCGCGACGTCGGGTCCCTCAACGGCACGTATCTCAACCGCGACCTCATCGGCGACCAGCCCGCCCGCATGCACGATGGCGACGTGCTGCAGGTTGGGAAGTTCAAGTTGCTGTTCCTACTCGGGACGTCCTGACCAGCCGATGACCGCCGCCGAGAGCCGAGTCATCGGTGACGTCCTGCACGAACTCCAAGGTGAGTTTCCCGATATCACGTTGTCGAAGATTCGGTACCTCGAGAGCCAGGGACTCGTGACCCCGGACCGAACCGGTTCGGGCTATCGCAACTTCGACGAAGCCGACGTGGCGACCTTGCGTTGGGTGCTGCGTCAACAGCGAGACCATTTTTTGCCGCTCAAGGTGATCGCCGCCCGATTGGCGGAGAACGGTGGTATCCCCGAGGGTGACGTGGGCGGCGCCGATCAACCGCAACCAGCGCCGAGCACTCGTACCGTCAAGCTCCTCCCGATCGACGGTTCGGTTTCGATGTCGATCGAAGACCTCGCTGCGGCCGCAGGGCTCGGGGTGGATGACGTACGCGATCTCGAGAAGTTCGGGATCATCGAAGGCATCGCCATGCAGCGGCGAATCGTCTACGACGGGTCGGCATTGTTGGTGGCCCGGGTCGCGGCGCAGTTCGCCGAGTTCGGCGTCGAACCTCGTCACCTTCGGATGTTCAAGGTGGCGGCCGAACGCGAGGCCGGCGTGATCGAGCAGGCCATGTCCACCCGGAAGCCACACGAACTCGACGAGATCGTCGCCCTCGGCGCGGAGATGCGGTTGGCGTTGTTGCGGCACCTGCTTCATGACCACGTCAGCTGAGGTTCTCCTCGACGCCGACGAGCTCGACGCGATCGTCGTCCGGCTCGCGGCCGAGCTCTCCGCTGCACATCCGCAGGGCTGTTTGTTGGTGGGCCTGCTCAAGAGTTCGGTCGTGCCATTGGCCGATGTGTGTCGAAAGATGACCGTGCCCGTACAGATCGACTTTCTGGCGCTGTCGGCATACGCCCCCGACAGCGGCCGGGTCCAGCTCATGAAGGATCTCGACGACGACATTGCCGGTCGGCACGTCGTGCTCTTCGTCAATCTGGTCGACACGGGCATGCGGGTGGGCTTTTTGCGCGGTGAACTGGAGCGTCGGCGCCCGGCGTCGCTGTCGGTCGCAACGATGTTCGACAAAGCGGAGCGACGAATCCTTCCCGTGCCGATCGACTTCGTGGGTGCCGAAGTCCCCAACGAGTTCCTCCTGGGTTATGGCCTCGACTACGAGGGTTATTATCGAAATGTCGAGTACCTCTTCGTTGGGGATCTCGACGAGTTGGAAGAAGATCCCGGTCGCTACACAGCGCAGGTCTACGGTCGCGAGTAGGTTCGGACCATGGTCGAGCTCGAACTGCTGGGAGTACGTGTAGAAGTGCCGGGCAACACGCCGGTGGTGCTCTTGCGCGAGTTGAGCAACGCGGGCCGCGTCCTGCCCATTTTCATCGGGAGCCCCGAGGCCACGGCGATTGCGCTCGCCCTCGAGAACGTCGAGACCCCCCGGCCGATGACGCACGACCTCATGGCGGCGCTGCTCGAGCAGCTCGGCGCCGTGCTCGAGCAAGTCGTGGTAACCGAGTTGCGCGACAAGACGTTCTACGCCGACCTCATCGTGCGCCTGGGCGACGTTCAGCACACGATCTCGGCCCGACCGTCCGATGCCATAGCGCTGGCCGCCCGCACGGGTACGCCGATCTTTGCTGCGGCGGACGTCCTCGATTCGGCGGCGTACCTCGCCGAGGACGAGGGTGCGGAAGTCGCCCTCGACGACGTCGACCCCGACGAAGTGGTCGAAGAATTTCGCGAGTTCCTCGAAGACATCAATCCCGAGGACTTCGAGGGCTGACGCTCGCGTCGCGCGCTGTGTGGTGGGTCGTTGACTCTCCGCGCGCAGCCTTCTAGTCTGACGACACTGGCGTAATTTCGCCTCTGTGAGTTGGGTGTAGCATGATGGTCATCCGCCTCTGGAACGCGACGAGAGAGGCATCACCATGACCAAAAAGACGGCCGAACCGAAACCGAAGCACGCGCAGGGTTTCAGCGGCAGGAAAACTGCGGAAATCGTCGACATCACCTATCGGCAGCTCGACTACTGGGCCCGCACCGACTTGGTGCGGCCATCGCTGATGGATGCCCGCGGCTCGGGCAGCCGCCGCCGATATACCTATCGTGACCTGCTCGAACTGAAGGTCATCAAGAATTTGCTCGATGCCGGCATCCGCCTCGAGTCGGTGCGGGAAGTCTTCTCGTACCTTCGCGACGAGCTCGGCGAGGACGTGTCGTCGGCCAATCTGGTCATCAGCGGCAATCGGTCGGTCCTGGTGCGCAGCGGCGAGGAGATCATCGATCTCCTGCAGAAGGGGCAGGGCGTTCTCAACGTGTTACCCCTCGGCGGCGTCAAGGACGAGGTCGACGCCAAGATCGTCGAGCTGTTTCCCGAGATCGAAATCGACGGCGACACCGCCCCTGTTGATGGGCTCGATGCCGGAGCAGCCTCCCGCTGAACGGCGCACTCGACACCGTCGATTTTGCGCATCCGAGCGAGCGCGAGTTCGCGACGTTGTTGGACTTCTACCGCGTCGATTGGCAATACGAGCCGGTCACCTTTGTGCTTCGCTCAGACGATACCGGCGCGCCGACATTGGCGTTCTCCCCCGACTTCTACCTGCCGAAGTACGAGCTGTACCTCGAGCTCACCACCATGCAACAACGGTTGGTGACCAAGAAGAACCGCAAGGCACGGCTGCTCCGAGAACAGCACCCGGGGATCAACATCAAGATTCTGTATCGCCGTGACTACCTGGCGCTGGCGCGCCAACACCGTCTGGCCGGATAGCCGGTACGCAGGACCGTTCAGCGCTACTGAGCGCCGATCCGGCTGAGGATGGTTTCGGCGTTCTCGGCGTTCATCAGGTAGATGTTGTCGCCGAGCGAGACGCCGTTGGCATCGACCACCCGCATGTCGCTGTTGGCTTGCACGCCGAAGTGCCGCCAAGAGTCGAAGCTCGGATCCCAGAGCATTTGAATGCTGTCGACACCGGTGCCATCGACAAACCGCTGAGCGAACTCGAAGTCGTCCTGGGCGCCGATGCCGATGATGTCGATCTCGTCTGCGTGAACCTGAGCAAACTGCTCAAGGACCGGGGCTTCCCGGACGCAGGTCGGTCAATGCGGTGCGTAGAACCAGAGGAGCGCCGGTTTGTCGCGCGGTGCCAGCGACCGGAGGTTGATGGTGTCGCCGGTGCGGACATCGAGCACGTCGACGTCGGGGAAGTCGGACGCCACCGGTGTCGCCGAAGCGTCGTTGACGGCGGCAGGATCGGCGGCGGGCGCATTCCCGGTTGTGGACGGGGCTGGGGGCTCGCCGATCGAGGACGGGGGTGGGGCGGC
>CBESNZ010000034.1:0-14684 GCA_965531045.1 uncultured Acidimicrobiales bacterium | reverse complement strand
GGTTGAAGCCTTGGAACACAAAGCCGACCTCGGTCATTCGGTACTTGTCGAGCGACCGGCCCTTCAGCTCGCACACCTCGGTGTCGCGTAACCGGATCGAACCGGCCGTCGGTGACAACATGCCGCCGAGGCACGACAGCAGCGTGGTCTTACCCGAGCCTGACGGCCCGAGCAGTACGACGAGTTCGCCTTCTTCGGCGGTGAAGGACAACTCGTCGAGCACCCGCACCGTGTAGTTGTCGCTTCGGTATTCCTTCACCAGATCGGTGATCGTGAGCGCACTCATCCTCCGGCACCTCCAAACGCCTCGGCAGGGTCGGTTTGATTCACCCGGCGAACGCCCACGACTGCGGCGAGGAGCCCAATGACCATCGACACGATCGGCACCTGCCAGTAGGCCGACGTCGGCACCTTCACGGGCAGGGGGAAGAACGGCTGGATGAACGTGGCCGCAACGCCACCGATGATCGCAGCGGCGAGGGCGATGATGACCGCTTGCAGGGCGAGGCCGCCGCCGAGCAACGACCCGCCGGCGCCGACGGCCTTGAGAATCGCGAAATCGCGGGTGCGTTCGAGAGCGGAAAGGTAGATGACCGCACCGACGACGATTGCCGCCACAATCCAGAGCAGCGCACGGACCAGGTCGATGGATGCGATGGCGTCGTCGATGGGTTCGAGCGTGTTGGTCGCCACCTGTTCGCTCGACAGCAGGTCGGCCCCCTCGGGTGCGGCGAGACCGCCGGCGCTGACGTACGCCGACACCACATCGGTGCTGTTGAATGCCGCTTGTTGGGCAAAGGCCAGGTCGGTGAACACGAACGGCACACCGGCCAGGACGCTGGAGTCTTCGGTGAGTCCGACGACGGTGAGGAGTTCGCCGCTGATCGAGACCGACTCGCCCACGCTGAGGTCGAGGCTGTCGTCGACCACAACTTGGCCCGGACCGCTGGCGGCCTCGCCATCGATGACCGTGGGTGCGCCGAGCGCGCCGAGGCGGTGTCCGAAAAGAATCGCGTCGCTCTTCTGGCCCCCCCACGTGAGTGCGGTCCGAGACACCACGATCGGCGACGCGCCATCGACGGTCGACTCGAGTCCGACCGGCAACACCGATACGGCGGTGAAGGGGCTGGCGACGCCTTCGGCCAGCAGCCACTCGGCGACGTCGATCCGGTCGATCGCCTGCGCGGGTTCGGTCTTGAGTTGGTTCACCAATCCCGACATGAGATACAGCAGCGTGAGTACCAGCGCGACCAGCGCCACGACTACCACCACCCGCGACAGTCGATGTTGAAGGTCGCGCAGCGTCAGCAACAACATGGCGATGCCCCGCTGTGAGTTCGGGGGGTACAGGTCATGAGATCGAGCCTTTCAGGTTTGCCGTCGCAGCATCTCGCTCGACGATCCACTTGGCGATTCGGGGATCCGCGGCCTCGTAGCCCTTCTCCACCACCGGATCGACAACCTCGAAATCGAGGAGCCCAACGCCGGCGAGATCGAGATCGAGGTAGAGGTCGATCTGGCCGCTGGCCACGTGTCGGTCGCGGTCACGGGTGGAGCCGAGCAACATCGATCGCATCAGCACTGCGCCCAGACCGGGGTACGGATCGTCGCCTCGACCGACCTTGGCCCGCAATGCCTTCCAGCCCGACATCGACAGGCCATGATCGATCTTGGCGCGCGGACCGAACGGCGGCGTGACATCGCAGGCGATGATGGTGGAGATCGACGGGTCGTCGGCCATCACGTCGACCGGCAGATTGTTGAGGATGCCACCGTCGACCAGCAGGTCGCCGGCAAAGGCGACCGGTGGCATGATGCCGGGCAATGACAACGAGGCGCGCACCGCCTGGGTCGCAGAGCCCCGCCGATGGACCAGGACCGCAGAGGTGGTGAGGTTGGTGCTGACACAGGTGAACGGTGTCCACATGTCTTCGAGGTCCCAGCCACCGAACTGCGCTTCGACGGACTTGGCGATGCGCTCGGCCTTGATGATCGACACGATCGGCACGGTGTAGTCGAGCAGGTCTGCCATCTGGCGTTTGAGCGTGTTGGCCCGCTCGTCGCGCGCAACGCCCTGGGCATAGCCCCCGGCGATGACCGCACCCATCGAGGCTCCAACCACCCGATCGATCGGTATGCCGTGATCTTCGAGGCTGCGTATGACACCCACGTGCGCATACCCGCGCGCACCCCCGCCGCCGAGCACCAACCCGTACCCTTTGCCCGCGGCGAGGCGGGCGATCCGCGCGATATCGGTGCGGCTGCCGTTGGCGACGTGATGCGCCTCGTCGACCGGGTGACGTTCGAGCACGCTCGCGGTGCCGGCCGGACGCGGCGTCGTCGCCGGATGCAACAGCATGAGCCAAACAGGCACTTCGTCGGGGACGCGGTCGAGTACACGCGCCAAGAGAGCGTCGTCGGCGCTGTTCAGATGGGCCGGGCACGCTATGACCACTTGGTCGGCCTGGCGAAGGACCCGATCGGTCCAACGCGATTCACCAGCGTCGGATTCGAGCAGAATCTGTTCGTAGTTCGATTCGGCGTAGTGGAACAGTTCGGCGAGGCGGACGTCGCCGAAGCCCGCAGGATCTGTGTTGGCCATCCCCGGCTGATTGAGCATCGTGTCGACTCGGCCGACCGAGAGGTGCAGCGCGGAACCGAGATCGGCCAGCGCCGCGTGGAATGTGTCGCCAACGGCCCAGCGGCACGTCGGGTCGAGCACCACCAGGCCCACCGACCTGGCGGCCCGGTTCGACTTGTCGAGCCGATCGGCGGTGCGGTCGAGGACCCTGCGGACCAAGCCCATGGCGAGGCCGGTGTGGTTGGCGTTCAGCTCGGCGAAATCCTCCGACCCGAGCCGCGCCAGTCGCGTGTCTCGCATCGCGGTGACCGTGGCGCTGCGAGCGCGGCCTTCGATCAGGCCGAACTCGCCCACGATCTCGCCGCGTCCGAGCTCGGCCAGATGGTCGCCGGCATCATTGGCAACCCGCAATCGACCCGACACGAGCAAGTACGCGGCATCCGCCTCGTCGCCTTCGCTGAAGAGCGTCTCGCCGGCCAGCAGCGTTTGCCACGACACCTGCTTGGCGATCGCCGCGATCGCTTCGTCGTCGTAGGCGTTGAGCGCCGAGGCCAACAACGCCGCGACACGGGTGCGATCGGTGCGTTCGCGGGCGTCGACCAAGACCGCGGCACCGAGTTGGGGAAAGCGTTCGAACCCGGCGGACAACGCCTCGCTGTCGACCACCGCCACGGTGACGGCGTCGATCGCACGAAGGCTGGCGGTTCGGCGACCCCCAATTACCGCGGTCACTTCACCGATCAGGGCTCCGGCGCTGTGCGTGGCGACGACGAGCTCGCCCTCAGGTCGCGATATGAACGCCTCGACGGTGCCCGATCGCACGACGAAGGCATCGGTACCGGTTTCGTGTTCGACGCATAGGAGTTGGCCGGAGGCGTACTCGTGGGCGCGACCCGCAGCGTCAAGCAGGCCTATCAACTCGTTTCGTTCTCCCACGCACCCCCCAAACGCCTCGCGGGAACAGTACTTACCCGAGCGTCACTTTGCCCAACTGCTGCCGACGGCACCGCCTTGGTCGAGCAGTCTGAGGGGCGACCCTGCGCGGCGTCTTAGGCCGCAGCGATGTGCAGCAGCATCGTGGACTCGGGATCGAGCGCAGGCAGCGCCAACCCGACGTTCGCCAAGAAGGCCCCGGTCACGACGAGACCGTCGTCGACCCACGGCGGAGCGGCGTGGTTCGGGCCCCAGCGGTGCTGGTGCGGCATGGGCAGGACCTGTACCGAGTACGGCTGCTCGGGGACTAATCCGCTGACCCGGACGGGACCTGGCTTGGTTGCGAGCCGCGAGGTGACCTGCGCAATCGCCACAATCGCCTCGCGTTGATCCACAGCGACCACGCCGTGTACCGAGAGCGAGGCATCGGGGTGATCGAACCGGCGGACCTCACCCGAGTGCAACAACCCTCGATGTCGTTTGTACAACGAGATGAATTCGGTCAGCGCGACGAGCTGAGCATCGCTGGCCGCCAGCAGGTTCCACTCGATACCGAGGTGGCCGAAGAATGCCGTGGCTGCCCGAAAAGCCAGCGAATGTCGACGGCGGGTGGTGTGGCTTGTGGGCGGCCCGATGTGGGCGCCCATGAGCTCGGGCGGGAACAGATACGAGAAGCCGCGCTGGATCGATTGGCGATCGAGCGCGTCGTTGCTGTCGCTGGTCCACACTCGATCGGTTCGTTTGAGAATTTCGAAGTCGGCCCGGCCGCCACCCGACGAACAGCTCTCGATCTCGACATCAGGGTGCCGCTCTCGCAGCGCATCGATCAGCGCGTATACCGCGAGCGTTTGCCCATGCACGCCGGCACGGCTGCCGTGACTGGCGTGGGTGAGGTTGCGATTCATGTCCCACTTCACGTAGCCGATGTCGTGGTCGGTGAGGAGGCCGTCGAGGAGGCCGAGAAGGTACTCGGACACCTCGGGGATGGCGAGGTCGAGAACGAGTTGGTTCCGCCCGAGAAGCGGCTCGTAGCCATCGGCGGTGAGGACCCAATCGGGGTGCGCGCGGTAGACATCGGAGTTGGGGTTGACCATCTCCGGCTCGACCCAGATGCCGAACTCGAGGCCGAGACCCGTGACGTGGCGAATGAGCGGATCGAGTCCATCGGGCCAGACCTCGGGGTCGACCCACCAGTCGCCGAGGCCCGCCGTGTCGTCGCGTCGACCATGGAACCATCCGTCGTCGAGCACATAACGCTCGACCCCGATCTCGGCGGCCCGGTCGGCCAACGCCGTGAGCGTGTCGAGATCGTGATCGAAGTAGACGGCTTCCCACGTGTTCAACAACACCGGTCGTGGTCTCTCGGGGCCGGGGTGCGACGGTCGCGATCGGAGGTGGCGGTGGAACCGTCCGCTCGCGGCGTCGAGTCCAGTGGCGGCATAGGACCCATAGATCTCCGGCGTCGTGTAGCTGTCGCCGGGAGCGAGCACGATCTCGCCCGGAAGGAGCAGCTCACCGAGTTGTACGTGGCGGGTGCCATCGATCAGCACCTCGGCGTGGAGCGACGAGTTGCCGCTCCACGCCAGATGCAATCCCCACACGTCGCCGCGACCGTGTGTGAAGCCATTCGACCCGGCGAAAAGCGTCGGTACCCGATCGTGAGATGTGCGGCCGGTTCGGTTCTCGATGCCGGTCACGCCGACGGTCCAGGCGGCTCGCTGCGCAGCAAACTCGCCGCACCAACGGCCGGCGAAGGTCAGCAGTTCGTCCGCGTGCTGCGGCAGTGCGATCGAGACCGCAAGGGAGTCGAGTTGGTACGCATCGGCGCCGATATTGGTGACGGTCACGCCGACGATGAGGACATCGGCGGGATCCAGACGGAGGGCACAACGCAGTTCGAGTTTGGCGACCTCGTCGACGCTGCGGGCGTGTACGTCGTTCTGCTGACCGCGCGTGTGCTCGACCAACACGAACCGCGGCGACCAGCCCGAGCCATCGGGGCGATGTCCCGCCAGGCCGGGCCGTCCGAGGTGGCCGGACGCACGTTCCGGTACCAACGAGATGACCCCGGTTTGATCCACGCCGGCCTGCGAGATCGCCGGAGTCGTCGCCGCACTCCACGACGTTGGATCTACCGCGCTTTGCGGCAGCCGTGATCCCCAATAGCCGATCGCCGGCACGCCAGAAGCCACATCGATGACCACGCTGCATGCCTCGCCCGCCAGGTGCACGAGCGTTGCTTCTTCACGAACCACCGTGTCTCCAGATGTCGAGGGCGGACCAGCAACGGTATCGCTCCTCGTCAGAGCGCGGGATTCCAGACCGGTGCGATCGGCCAGGGTTGTCTGGCCTCGACCTGCGCTGCGATCGACACCAGCAGGTCTTCCCGGCCGAAGGCACCGACGAGCTGGACGCCGATCGGAAGCCCGCTGGCGTCGCTGCCGGTCGGGAGCGAGATCGCGGGCTGACCGGTGACGTTGAACGGAGCCGTCAGCACGGAAAAGGCACCGGCCCGCTCGACCATGGCTTGCACGTCGGTGGTGTCGAGGTATCCGAGCTCGGGCGTGGGCTGTGCGAGTGTCGCGGTGAGAACCAGATCGAACCCGACGAAGAACTCGCCCACCTCTCGGGCGGCGCGCTCGATCTCGTTGTACGCCCGCAACACATCCTCACCGGACTCCGATCCGGCGCGGTCGTACATCATTCGCGTGAAGGGTTCGAGGTCGTCGTCTCTCAGCGGCCGACCCAGCTCGGCGAGGCGATCATCGACCGCCATCTTCGTCGTCACCCCGGACATCGTCTTCATCACCGTCGCGAACGCATCGTTTGGGTACGCGGGCTCGGCCTCGACGACCTCGTGGCCGAGATCGGCCAGCAGGTCGGCCATCGCCCGCACCGACGCGGCACAGTCGGGATGGAACGGTTCACCCCGTCGGTCGCGGGTGGACACCGCGACGCGAAGGCGGCCGGGAGGCGCCTGCGTCGCCGATTCGTACGTGGTCACCGATCGGTCGATCACATAGGCGTCGCCCGGCACCGGCCCGGCGGTCGCATCGAGCGCCCGTGCGGTATCGCGCACGCTGCGACTGAGCACGTGCGCGACCCCGAGCGGATACGACAACAGCGAAAACTCGGGCGCTGCGGTGGTGCGACCTCGACTTGGTTTGAGGCCGACCAATCCGCACATCGCCGACGGGATGCGGATCGAGCCGCCGCCGTCGCTGCCGTGGCCGATCGGGACGATGCCGGCCGCAACCGCTGCGGCGGTGCCGCCCGACGAGCCCCCTGGAGAATGCGTCGGCCGATGCGGATTCCGGGTCGGGCCGTGCAGCGCCGGCTCGGTGCTGGCCGACTTTCCCAACTCCGGACTGTTGGTGACGCCAATGATGATGAAGCCGGCCCGCCGGTATCGTCGGACCAGCTCGCTGTCGGTCGCCGCGATGTTGTCGGCCCACAGGCGACTGCCGTGGGTCTGGGGCAGGCCCGCCACGCTCGCGCCGAGATCCTTGATGACAAACGGGACGCCGGCGAACGGCGCTTCGCGGTCGAGGTTGTCGACGTCGGCGTGGGCTTGATCGGCACAGTGCGCCACGATCGCGTTCAAGGACGGGTTTCGCTCCTCGACCCGTGCCAGCGACACGTCGAGCACTTCGCGTGCGTCGAGGTCGCCACTGCGAATCGCTTCGGCGACGGCGGTGGCATCTTGGTGGTCGAGAAATTCGGCTACATCGCGGCTCACGGTCGCACGATAGGCCCACCCGACGGCCGGACCGAAAAGGGAGCGGCGTGGTCGGCGGTATGGTCGGGTCGTGAAGGCGACAGTTGTAGGCGGGGGACCCGCCGGTTTGATGGCCGCCGAGGTCCTTGCCCGCGACGGGTTCGAAGTCACCATCTACGACCACAAACCATCGCTCGGTCGAAAGTTTCTCCTCGCGGGCCGCGGCGGCCTCAACATCACCAACGACGAGCCCATCGATTCCTTTCTGGATCGCTACGGCGGCGCTCGCCCCCGGCTCGAGGCAGCGATCGCCGACTTCGGACCGGCCGAGTTGCGCGCGTGGTGCGCCGGCCTGGGCGAACCCACCTTTGTCGGCTCGAGCGGCCGGGTGTTCCCCGCTTCCTTTCGGGCGACGCCGCTGCTCCGGGCCTGGCTCGCGCGTCTCGATGCGCTCGGCGTGCACGCAGTACTGCAACACCGGTGGTCGGGGTTCGACGATGTGGGACTCCGCTTCACCGATCCGGCCGGCGACGAGTTCGTCGTCGAGAGCGACGTCGCCGTGTTTGCGCTGGGCGGCGCGAGTTGGCCGCGCGTCGGTGCCGACGGCGGATGGGTGGAAGCCTTCCAACAGCTCGGCTTGGCCATCACTCCCCTGGCGCCGGCTAACGGCGGTGTGGAGGTCGCCTGGTCCGAACCGTTCATCGAGCGTTTCGCCGGTGCGCCCATCAAGAACGCCGCGATCACGGTGGACGCGATGGTGGTCCGTGGCGACCCGATCGTGACCACCCAAGGTCTCGAAGGCGGCCCCATCTACGCGCACTCCGCCGCGTTGCGTCAGCACCTGGCTGACGAGGGCACGGCCACGCTACGAATCGACCTCTGGCCCGACCTCGACCATCGCCGTCTCACCGAACGGCTCGCCAAGCGACGACCGAAGTCGTCCACCTCGACGTGGCTGCGAAACGCCGGGTTCACGCCACTCGGCATCTCGTTGCTCCGTGAAGCCACCCAGAACCAATTGCCGAATGGGGCCGAGGAAGTGGCCGAGCTGGCCAGGTCGTTGCCGATCCGGGTCACCGCGATGAGGCCGATCGACCGGGCCATATCGACCGCCGGCGGTGTCAGCCTCGACGAGGTCGATCCATCGTTCATGCTGCACAAACGCCCGGGTGTCTACGTGGTGGGCGAGATGCTCGACTGGGAGGCACCGACCGGCGGCTACTTGCTCCAGGCGTGCTTCAGCACCGCCGTCGCGGCCGCGCGTAGCGCAGCGAGCTGGGTACAGTCCGGCAATGCATGATGTGAAGTTCGGTTGGTTGTCGCCCGTGATCGGAAACCGCTGGAGTGATCACCAGCCGATCGTCGTGTACCAGGAAGAGCACATTCTTCCGGCGGCGGCGACACATTTCGACTCGATCTGGATCGCCGATCACTTCTACGGGTTCGACGCCAAGACCGATCCGTTCATGGAGGCGTGGACCACGCTCACGTGGCTCGCGGCGAAGTTCCCGAGCGTCGATTTCTGTCACCACGTGCTCGGCCACGGCTACCGGCCTCCGGCTTTGACGGCCAAGATGGCGGCGACCTTGCAGGTGCTGTCGAACAACCGGTTCATCCTGGGCATCGGCGCCGGTTGGCGCGAAGACGAGTACGAGGCCTACGGCTACGACTTCCCCAAGCCGTCGGTGCGTTTTGCCCAGCTCGAAGAGGTCATCCAGATCTGCCGGCTCATGTGGACCGAGGACGAGCCGTCTTTTCACGGTGAGCACTATTCCATCACCGGCGCGGCAGCTCCGCCGCTGCCCGACGTTGCCCCTCGCATCTGCATTGGTGCCTCGGGCGAGAAGGTCGGCCTGCCACTCGTCGGCCGCCAGGCCGACATGTGGAACACGTTCGGCGGGAGCGCAGATGGATGGAAGCGCAAGATCGGCATCGTGCACGAGGCGGCGACCAACGCCGGTCGCGATCCCCACGACATCGTCATCTCGACCACGATCGAGATGCCGCTTCCCGAGACCGACTCCGACAGCGACGCCTGGCTCGAGCGGCTACGGCCACTCATCGAGCTGGGGGTGAGCTACTTCGTGTGCGACTTCGGCCATCCGCCATCGCCCGAACCGATCGCCCGTTTCGCCGACCAAGTCATCGCCCGCACACGAGATTTGTGAGGGATTTTGGGGTCTGGGTCACGCGAATCCCTCACAAATCTTGGACGGGGTACTCTGGGTGCTATGGCTCAAATCACCGACGCGCGCCGGCTTGAGCTACGGGCCGAACGGGCGATCGTTGCGCCGTACCGCGGCAAGTTCGAGGCCAGGATGGTCGCGACCTTCGCCTTCTTCGCAGCCGTGTGGACCACGGTGTTGGTACTCGGCATTGTCGGGACGATCCCGCTGTGGCTTGGCCTGATCATCAACACGGTTGTGGCCTCGACCTTCTACATGCCGCTGCACGAAGCCACCCACGGCAGCATCTGGGGCGCCGAGAAGCGCATGCATTGGGGCGAAGACCTCATCGGCATGCTCAGCGCGATTCCCGTGGGGTTCTCGTACAAGGCCCATCGACCGTCGCACATGCGCCATCACGCCCACACCAACAACCACGACAAAGACCCCGATCACTACACCGACGGGCCCTTGTGGCAATTGCCGTTCAAGTGGTTTGGCATCGTCATCATCAGCTCGCTGTTGCCGTTGTTCGCGTTTGTTCCAGCGGCCCAGAAGCTCGTTCCTCAGCCGCTGCGCCATTCGATCTTCGAGGTCGACGGCGGCGGTGAGAAGGCTGGCTTGCACCAGCTGAAGTACTGGGTGGTGTCGCACGGTTTACTGGTCGCGGCGTTCTTCCTCGGAATCGGTTGGCCCGTACTCCTGGTCTGGTTCGTACCTGCCCGGTTACAGGCGTTGTGGCTGCTGTTCGTGTTCGCCTGGTACCCGCATCATCCCGCCACCGAAGTTGGTCGGTACGTCGATACTCGCGTGGCCGTGTTCCCCGGCTCGACGTTCCTGATCCGAGGCCACGACTACCACGCGTTGCATCACCTGTTTCCTCGGGTACCGCACTACAGATTGCCCGAGCTCTGGGGCGAGATCGGCCCACAGATGACCGCCAAAGGTGTCCGCACCGAAGGTCGAGCACTCGGCGCCACTCGTCCCATCGTCTGGTAGAGATTTGTGAGGGATTTTGGGGTCTGGGTCACGCGAATCCCTCACAAATCTCAACCGGAGCAGTTGGCGCCGCCCATGGTGACCGGCGCGCCGCACACTCCTGGCAGCATTGCTCCCGACACGATCTTGTCGCCGATGAACTCGAAGCCCGGAGCGGTCGACGTGTCGCGCAACGCCAGCCGGGTGCCGTCACCCAACAGGTAGTCGTTGCAGTTGACGCCGTAGGTACCGGCGGCGGCCTCGGTGGCGTCGAGCTCGCCGAGGTTGTTGCAGTTGTCGACCCATCGTTGATTGATCGTGGGGTGCCATGCGCCAAACCAATCGGCGTGCAACGTTGCCCCGGGCGTCGTTGTGTCGACCGGGTCGGAGGACAAGCGCCAACCGGCCGTGCCATCGACGTCTTTCCAAACCACGATGAACTGCAGGAGGGGTAGCCGCGTGGTACCGGTCGGACACGACCGGACCTCGCTGTGATTTGGCGGGTACACGAGCGAGTCGATGGTGAGTGTGGCCTCCGACCAGCAATACGGGAAGCTCACGACGGCAACGAGGTCGTGCACGCCATCGTTGCGGTACGTCGAAACCGTGTCGTCGCACTGCGGAATCGTCGCGCTGAACGCGTTCTGCGATCCGGTGAACCCGGAATTTCCGCAGAACCACACGGTGCTCACCGTGGCCTCCGGTTCCTGCGGGAGCACCAGCTTCATACCGTCGGGATTCCCGGCCGAATCGGTGGTGGGGTACGGCACGGTCTGGGCGCTGAATTGTTCGACGTTCGGATTCGGCGGGAAACCCGCCACGGGGTTCTTGTAGTACACCCGCATGAAGTCGGGGATGCGTACGTCACCGACGGCATCGAAGAGTGCGGGCACCCAGTAGGAGCTTCGGTTGAGCTCGCGGCCCATGCACGTGCTGCTGCCGGAGTTCCGAAGGCTCTCGTAGGTCGAGTACGCGTTGGCGTGGGTGTTGCCGAAAAACATGTGCAGGTGCGCAGCGCCGGGGTCGTCCGGGTAGACGATGGGATCGTCGTACGACAGGTGCGAGAAGTCGCAGCGGCTACGGAAGTTGCCGAATCGTTGGTTGGCTGCGGTGGCATCTTGCGCCGAGTCGAAGATGAGATTGTTCGGAGTTTGGTAGGTCTGGCCGTTGGTGGCCAGCGGCAGTCCATCGCTCGCCGTGCATTCGAACACGCTGTCGTCATTGCGGGCGTTGCGGGTATCGGCCGGGTCGAAGACCGAGCCGGTCGACCCGGGTCGGTCCAAGATGGTGGTCAGATGCGTGTCGTAGTCGTACCGGTTTGCCGTCAGGCCGAGCTGAGCGTCGGCCAGGTTGGGACACGTGGGTTCGACCAATGGCAGGTACTGCTCGACGTCGAATGGGTTGACGTCGGCCGCGTTCAGGACGTGCACCGTGTCGTAGCCCGCACCGCCGTCGATCTCGATGGGCCCGCCGTCGAGTGGACCCTGCACACAGATGAGGTCGTCACCGTCGCCGGCGTCGACGGTGATCGGTCCGCCGACGATGACGATCACGTCGTCGCCGTCGGTGGCGCTGTGAAACGCCCCCTCCGGCGGATCGGGCATAAATTGGGGCGGTAAACCCGGGCTGGCGGCCAGATACCCGAACCCGTGCGTGGCGACCGCGCCGACGCAGCGGTTGAAGTCTGGCGAGGTGTATTCGGCCGGGTCGTACTCGCACGCGACCGCCACGACGGCGACCACCAGCAGCACTGCAGTTGCTCGCCTTTTGTTCACTCTGGTTCCCTTTGCGCCGTTTTACCGGCGTCACGATACTTCTCCGTGGCAAGAACAGTGCAGTACGGGGCGGCCCTTCGCAAGGGCTGGGATGCGTCCGGCTCGTCAGGGCGACGCGGTACAGGGAGCCCCGGCGCAGGTATCGATGACGTCGCCGGTCAGCAGAAAGTGGGCGATCTGTTGCACGGCGGCGGGTTCGGTGCGGGGATCGCTATGGGGGTCGTCGCCGGTGTGGTTCGACGTGTTGGTGATGGGCGGCAGCGGTGAGCCGCTGTCCCACATGACCGTCGCCGAGCCGGTGTGGGGATAGCTGGTGATCGGGTCGATACCCCAGAACGGTTCGACGTCGGTGCTGCGCCCCGCAGCGACCGGCGGAGAGACCACCGACGCACCCATCGACCGGGCCATGACGTCGGCGGCGACGTTGGCAACCTGATGGTCGCCGAGTGCGAGATGCAACAGGCCGGTCTTCTGGTTCATCCCCGGCAGCGGGTTGGCGAAGTAGTTGATGTAGCCGTTGCCCTCACCACGATCCCAGAGCATCTGGTTGGCCAATAGCACCACGGCTTGATCGAGCTTGTCGGGATACGACGGATTCAGGATGGTTTGGTAGAGGTCGAAGTCGATGGATCGGTTGAGCAAGGTGCTGTAGTTGACACCGGGTACCCCGAGCACTGCCCGATCGATGTCGGGTGACATCGCCGTGGTGACCGGACCCATGATGCCGCCCTGCGAGATCCCGTAGAAGTAGGTCTGCGTCGTGTCGATCGCTGCGTTGCCGTCGACGATGAAGTTCGCATCGGCAGCGAACCCGGATGGATGGGCGAGCAGTCGGGCGAGGAACATCTCGTTGAGGTGCCCCTGCAAGAGCCGGTCGGCCAACGTGGAGAAGTTGCTGGCGTCCTGAAGCGCCGCGACCGCGTTCGCCACATCTTCCTCGGCCATGCCGATGAGGTCGGTACCGCAGATCACGAAGTTCTCGTGACTCAGCGCCGTCGGACCGGACGACGTGGCTTGCCGGCCGGTGCCCAACAGACCGTGGCCGTACACCACGCCCGGTCCGGGGTCGGTCGTACCCGTCAGGAATGACACCTGGCAGCGGAAGGGCGCTGTCCACGTGCCGTTGCGGGTCGGCAGGTCAGAGCCACCGATCAGGTTGAGCCCATTCCCCGAGGTGCCGTCGCCGGTCAGGTACAGCGGAATGTCGTACGTGCCGTTGATGACCCGTCGATCGGCTTCGTCGACCGCACTGGTGATGGTGTAGCCGGGAACCCTGGCGCCGAGGTCGGCGAACGCGTCGTCGCGCATTGCGGCCATCGGACCGGTCAGGTTTGCGTCGGAGATGATCGTGAAGTCCCAGGCCATCACGAGCTCGCTGCGGTCGATGCCGGCGATCGAGAGGTCGAGGAACAGCCGCTCCATGTCGGCCCGGCGCGCTTCGATCGCGGGGTCGCCGGTCAGCAACCGATCGCGGTAGGCCACAAACGCTTCGGTCGGCGCGATTGGTGCGCCGTTTGCGTCGACGAGGTTGCGCAAGCCGATCACGATCCGATGGCCGTTGACGTAGTTCGTCGCCGGGCGGATGAACAGGCCCTGTCGGGCGGTGACGGTGGTTTGGGAATCGAGTTCGGTGAAGTGCGGCCAGCGTTCACCGGTCGTGGCGTCGATCACCACCGAGGCCGACGTGTCGAGCATCGAGGCGCCGATGTCGGTGATCGGCGGCAGGCCGGAGGCCAGCACGTCGGTACCGGGGAGCAGCGTCAAGGCCGCGCTGCCCGGGCTGTACCCATCGTTGCGATTGTGGCGAGTGGTGTCGACAACCGTTCCGCCGGCGTTCGACGGCATCGCCGCCGCTGGCAGCGCAACCCGGAGTCCGGTTGGTGTGGTCGCGTCGGCAACCGTGAGCGCATTCGATGGGAACGGCAGCAGGCACTCTTCGCCGACGACCTCGCAGGTATCGGCCTGCACGTCGCCGAGCTCGACCGTGCCCGCGAACTGCGGGGCTTCGTAGAGCCCCGCGTCGGCGACGGACGCATAGCCACGGTTGAACGCGTCGACGTCGTCGTTGATGGCCGTGATCGTGGAAGTGCAGTCTTGGGCGGTGTAGCTGCGACCGGCCAGGGTGGTGGCGACGAACGTATCGACCAGGCCCCGCACACCGCTACCCGCGGCGCAGCTCGGAATGTTGAGGTTGGCGACCTTCGTGAACGGCGGACCGGCCAACCCGAGGCGGAAGCGCTCGAGCCATACCAACGTGGTGTACGCACCGGAGGCGAAGTCGGGCTCGATTCCGGCGCGAACGCCCTGACTCGTGGCGAGGGCCGGCACACCGTTGCGGGCGGCCGTACGGGCTGCCCCCACCGTGCCACTGAACGGAATGATCGGCCCCATGTTCTGGCCCTCGTTGATACCCGACACGACGAGGTCGGGCGTTTCGCCGAGCACCCGAAGCGCGTGCAACACCGAGTCGGCCGGCGTGCCGTTGACGGCGACTCCCGCATAGCCGCTGGCGGTTGCGCTCGCGCTGCTCGTGA
>CBESNZ010000033.1:0-14840 GCA_965531045.1 uncultured Acidimicrobiales bacterium | reverse complement strand
TCAGGCGGCAAAAACCCTCGGCATCGGGACCGCATACACGGCGATCGACAATTGGGAGGGCGACCTCCATGTCGGCGAACACCCCGACTCGATGTACCTCGAGCTCAAGGCTGCGCACGACCCGCTGTACGGCGGGTTCAGCCGGCTGCTCCGTTCTTTCTTCGATGAGGCGGTCGACCAGTTCGAGGATGGCACGCTCGACCTCATACACGTCGACGGGACCCACACCTACGAGGCGGTTCGCAACGACGTCGATCGGTGGCTGCCGAAACTCAACGACCGTGGCGTGCTGGTGATGCACGACGTCGCGTCCAACCACTCGGACTTTGGCGTATGGAAAGTCTGGGACGAAGTTCGGGCCGCATATCCGAACAACTTCACCTTCACCCACAGCGCCGGCCTCGGCGTAGCAGCTGTCGGCGAGGTGCCCGAGGGACTTCGTCCGCTTCTTTCCGGCCGTGGCGTGCAGGCCGATCGCGTCCGAGCCACGTTCGCACAACGCGGTGAAGCGCTCGCAGAGAACCTCGATCCGCCCGAGGCACGAGCCCAGGTGCACGGTGTGAGCGACTGGTCCGATCAAGTCCCCGACGAACGACCCGGAAGGTTTAGGCTGCCCCCGATGATCAACGCCCTCGCCAACGTCGCCTGCGTCCGCATCGGTGGACCTGTCGGCGAGACGGCACTCGTCGGCGGCAAGCCGGTCGACCACATTTCGGGCGGCCACAGCATGGTCACCGCCATCGCCGCAACCGCAGCAGAGCATCCCGACGCCACGTATCTGTACCTCTACGACCACGAAACAACGATTGCGCCGCGCTCGATCGGCACCGGGATCGCCGAGCTCCTGCGCAAGCTCGAGACCGAACAGGCCGAGTGGCTCCTCGCCTCGGCCAAGGGCACCGACCTCTTCAACGGCAATCCACTCACCGCCGTGTACGACGCGCACGAGCCCCGGTACCTCGGGGATCCCACCATCCGTCCGATCTCGGCGGCGGCTTCGGACCCATTGCTGGTCAATCTGGCCAAGCTTCGATCTCACGGAGTGCTCGATGCAGCGGAGACGCCGACAACGGTCAATCACCTGATAGCGGCAGGCTACGCCCGGGGCCTCGTTTCCCTATTCGCTCCGCAGCTCACCGTGGGCAAGATGTTCGCGGACGAGTCCGATCGGCTGGCCCGGTCCTTTGCCAAGGGACCGACCCTGCCCGCCGGAACGGTCGCCACCATGACCAACTTGTGCTGCACGATGCCGACCATCTCGATCATCACTCGATCGGCCGGCAAGCGACTCCATCTTCTTCGCCGCCTCGGCGTGTCGATCGCTCGGGCGGCTGCGGCAACGCCGGCCACCATCGAGTGGGTCATCGTCGGACGAGAGTCGGCCATCAAAGCGGTGACCCCCGCCGTCGACGAACTCGGCCTTCCCGACAACATCACGCCACGATTCGTGACGAACGACGGCAGCAGCCCACTCCCGAGCCGAGTAGCCAATCTTGCGGTCGGATTCGAAGCGGCGACCAGTCCGTTCAGCTGGATCATCGACGACGACGACTACCTCATTCCCGAATCGTTTTCGCTCGTCCGGGGTGCGTTCTTCTTGAACCAACCGGCCACGGTCGTGATGACGACGTCCGTCGTCACCGAATACTGGGAACACCCGACCACTGGCCCTTCAGTGCTTTCGCGCTCCAGCCATGAGAAGGACTACGACTCCGCCGGCTGGGTCTACGCCTTCCAGGGATGGAACCCCCTTCCGATCTGTGCGTACATCGGCCAAACCGAATACCTCCAGTCGATCTTGCGGACCTGGGAATACAGCGCCGACCTGAGCGAGGACTACTTCCTGTTGGTGCAGCTGCTGGCGGATACACCGGCGGCTGCAGTGGTCGAAGTCGCCGAGCCCACCGTCGGCATCTCCGTGCGGCCTGTGGCCAACGATGGCGTCATGCAGCAGAGCGACCGAACACCTTGGCTGCGCGATATCACCTCGTTCATGGCCGAGGGCATGCGGTACTCGAAGACGCCCGCCAAGGCGCAGCTGCTGGCCAAAGCCACCGGAGCAGCGGCCGACCTTCGACAAACCCTCGAGTCCGAGCACAAGGGCAAAGACGCCGACGCCGAGTTGCGGAAGCAGTTGGCGCAGAGCAACGCGATTCGTCGTCGCCTCGCCGCCGAAATCATTCGCCGCACGGGAGACGATCAGCAATGAGTTCAGGCGTCGTTGTCTACACCTCCGCTGCGGTGAACTATCTGGCCAAAGCGCGCGTCCTTGCCGACACCGTCAAGAGCACGTCGGACGCCACGTTCGTCCTCCTCCTCAACGACCGCTTGCCGCTCGACTTCAACATCGACGACGAGCCGTTCGACCACGTCTGGCACCCGAGCGACCTCATCACGCACGAACCCATCGACGGCTGGATGTACCGCCACAACGTGATGGAACAGTGCACCGCGGTGAAGGGGCCGGCGCTCGAACGCATCATGGACGAGCTCGATCCGGCGCTGGCCATCTACCTCGACCCTGACGTGCTGGTACTGCACGATCTCGCCCTGGTCGATCAACTGCTGGGCGACGACCACATCGGCCTCACACCCCACATCACGAAACCCGAAACGTCCGAAACCGGCATCGAGATGACCGAGATGTCGGTGCTCAAGCACGGCATCTACAACCTTGGATTTCTGGCGGTCCGAAACACCGAGCTGGGCCTCGCATTCGCGCGCTGGTGGGGCGAACGGCTGCGCCACCACTGCTACATCGACTTCGAGAAGGGCGTGTTCACCGATCAGCGCTGGTGCGATATCGCGCCGGCAGCCTTTGATGGCGTCCGAATCCTCAAACACCCCGGCCTCAACGTCGCCTCCTGGAATGCCAGCGGTCGCGATGTTCGACAGGGCGAGGACGGCACCTTTACGAGCGATGGCGAACCGCTGTGCTTCTATCACTTCAGCGGCGTCGGCCCCGCCGGCGTGCATCGTATGGTGCGCGGGCGCTTGGCATCGGACAAAGTCGGCTTCGCCCAGCTCGAAGCGCTGTACGAACACATGCTCGACGAGCGAGGGCAACAACAGATCGCCGGTGTGCCCTTCGGCTATGACCACTACGTCAACGGCGACACGATCAAACAAGACGACCGGGTCGCCTATCGTCGACTCGCTGCGGCCGATCGCGATCCCCACCCCTTCGCGACCAATGCCGACTCTTGGTACGACAAACGATCGCGTCAGGGGAGCTCACAGGCGGAAATCCCGACACTGCGCACGCTCGACCCCGAGGAATTCTTCGATGTCGAGTACTACCGGTTCCAGTTGGCCGACAGCGGCAGCGACTCCGGCGGGGCCTCACTCGACCATTACCGCATGTACGGCTGGCTTCAGGGATTCGAGCCATCGCCGTTCTTCGACTCCGGCCACTATCTCGTGCAGGCCGAACAACTGACCATGTATCGAGAGAGTCCCATTCTCGGCGACTTCTCACCGCTCGACCACTACACATCGGTCGGGTTCCACCAGGGCCTGTCGCCCGCCCCGTACGTCGACTCGAGCTGGTACGAATCGGCCTATCTCGACGTCGCCGTTGCGATCCGCGACGGCGGCGTGAGCTGCGGCTACGAGCACTACCTCAAGGCCGGCGCGGCCGAGCGGCGAAACCCGGGCCCTGATTTCAGCGAAGCCAAGTACCGAGAGGCGAACAAGGACGTTGCCGGGGCCTTGGAGGGTTCAAACCTCACCAACGGATTCGAGCATTTCCTTCGGTTCGGACGCCATGAACACCGTCGCTACGTGCCCCTCGGCGGAACGCCGTAGCGGTGCTCCCGGGCCCATTCTTTCTTCTCGGCTCGCCTCGGTCGGGCACAACGATGCTTCGGAACCTGCTGCGCACCCACCCCGGGCTCGCGGCGCCGGAGGAGACCCACTTCTACCGCTGGTCATCGGCCTTCAAGAGCTACTTTTACGAATCGCAGTGTGCGACCGAGACGTTGGTCCGGCATCGAGCCCTCGATGGCGTATCCGAGGACTCGTTCTGGGCGATGTTCCAAGCCGCAGAATCTCGACTCGACCTGCAAGAGGCATACATGTCGCACTACGTCGCCGTCACGAAGCCCGGCGCTCGATGGTTCGACAAGACCCCTCAGAACGCATTCGGTGCCCTGATGTTGTGTGCCGACTACCCGGATGCGACGTTGGTGCACTTGGTTCGGCATCCGCTCCCCGTGGTGGCCAGTCTCTTGCGCGGCGACGCCATCGAGGTCGGCGGTCTCGATGAGGCGATTTCCCATTGGGCCGAACCCGTCAAGGCGCTTCGAGTACTCGGAGAACTTCGCCGCAACGTGCACGTCGTGCGCTATGCCGACCTGGTCGCCGACCCGACGAGCACAATCACCGCCCTTGGCGCGCACGTGGGATTCGACCCCGTCGCGATCGATACATCGTCGGTCAGCCTGCGCACGACCGAGCGCGACTGGTCCGACGTGATCGACGACGCAACCGAGGCGACCATCCTCGAGCGCTGCTCGGCCGAGGTTGAAGCGCTGGCCTTGTCGGTCCCGCCAACCCAGTAGCGACCACCGCGCTAGTCGGCCTGATTGATCCAGTCGGCGACTCGATGCCATGCGTCGGCGGCGTCGGCGGCCCGGTGTCCTTCACGATTCGGATCGTGCACAAAACCGTGGCCGGCGCCCTCGTACCGCACCACCGTTGCTCCAGCGGCCTCGAGCTCGGCGACATCACCCGCCGGCGTATAGGGATCGTCGGTGCCGACGATGGCCATGACACTGGTCGGGTCGCCGTCGACGAGCGCATCGATCGGCTCGCGTTGGCCTTCGCCCTGCCAGGTCTCGGGCAGCCTGATCATGCCGTAGAAAGGAGCAATACGGCTGAATCGGCCGGTTGCGGCGGCCTTGATCGCGTACATGCCTCCCATACAAAAGCCGATGCAGCCGACCGTCTCGGTGCCCAGGGCGTCGGCGGCGGCGACCACGTCGGCCAGCACCGCGTTGTCGTCGAGATCTTTCGCGGCTCCCTGCCGCTCGTCGAGGGTGAGGTGCTCCTGCCCGACATAGAGCTGCGGTGCACACACCGCCCAGCCGTAATCCTCTGACAGTCGCTTGACCAAGTCGTCGAACAGTGGCCGAAGACCCATGATGTCGGGAATGACGACGAGGCCCCTGGTCGAGCCGTACGGGACGGCGATTTCTGCCTCGGTGCCGGTGTTGAGCTCGATGCGCATGTGCACGTTCTATCTGGCGAGCGGTCACGGTGCCAGGCTCTCGCCCTCTCTCCCGTTACGCCGATGCGTTACGCGGCGAGTCCAGCGAGTTCGATCGCCTCGGCCACGGATCGCACCTTCTGCACGTTTAACCCCTCCGGCACGACCATGTCGGACGCCGGGACGATCGCTCGGCGAAATCCCAACCTTGCTGCCTCCCGCAGGCGCTGCTCGAGATGGGCGACCCGCCGGACCTCGCCGGCCAACCCCACCTCGCCGCAGATGACGAGACTGTCGTCGAGCGGTCGGTCGGCAATGGACGAGACGATGGCGAGCGCCACGGCGAGGTCGGCGCCGGGTTCGACGAGGCGCACCCCGCCGACCGCAAGCGTGTACACATCGCTCTTCGCGACCCCGACGCCGAGGCGCTGGCCGAGCACCGCGAGCAGCAAGGCCAACCGGCCATGGTCGAGACCCTGGGTGGATCGGCGAGGCGATGCGAGGGTCGAACTGGCCACGAGGGCCTGCACCTCGACCAACAGGGGCCGATGCCCTTCGACGGTCGGCACTACCGCCGACCCGGCAACACCATGGACCCGGTCCGCCAAGAACAGCTCGGACGCGTCCGGCACGTCGATGAGTCCGGCCTCGCGCATCTCGAAGAGCCCGAGTTCTGAGGTGGCGCCGAAGCGATGCTTCACCGGGCGCAACATACGCAAACCCTGCTGGCGGTCACCCTCGAATTCGAGCACGGTATCGACCACGTGCTCGAGCACACGTGGACCTGCCAGTCCGCCGTCCTTGGTGACGTGGCCCACCAGCACCACCGAGATACCCAGGCGTTTGGCGATGCGCACCAGCTGATGGGCACCGTGTCGAACTTGCGCTACCGATCCGGGCGCCGAGCTGAGCTCGGGATCGTGCACGGTCTGGATGGAGTCGACGATGACCAACTCGGGCTTCACCTCTTCGATGTGCGCAAGGATGTGGGGCAGGACGGTTTCGGCCACCAGCCAGAGGTCGTCGTGGAGCGCGCCGAGGCGCACCGCTCGTTGATGCACCTGCGGCGCAGACTCCTCGGCGGTGAGATAGAGAGCACGGCGCTTCCGAGCGGCGAACGAACCCACCAGCTGCAAAAGCAACGTCGACTTGCCGACGCCGGGCTCGCCGCCGAGCAACGTGACCGAACCCGGGACAAACCCTCCGCCGAGCACCCGATCGAGTTCGCCGATGTTCGACGGCACCGGGTCGTACTCGTCCACCGAGACGTCGGCGATGGGCACCGGTGTGGAAGCGGGTCCGAGCCCCGCGATTACCGGGGCGGCAGTGAGCTCCTCGACCAACGTGCCGAAGCTCTGGCACCCCGGGCACCGCCCGATCCAGGTGCTGCTCGATGCGCCGCACTCGCTGCAGACATGGGTCGTTCGCTGTTTTGCCACGGGACAACACTACGAAAGGGGTGTGACAGTCTCGTTCGGTCCGAGAAGCCGCTCCGTCGATGGCTCGAAGTATCGCTACGAGATGAGGAAGCGTTCTATCCGGTCGGCCGTCAGCGCGGTGCCGTCCTCGGAACGAATGGACGAGCCCAGTTCGGCGGCCCGGTCCGCCAGCGACTGATCGCTCGCCAGTTTTCCGATCGCGCCCGGCAAATCCCTTGTGCGTTTCGCATACAGACCGGTGCCGAGTTCGAGTTGGCGTTTCGCATGCCAGACCTGGTCGCCGATCGACGGAATCGCAATCGATGGAAGGCCCGCCGCCAACGTCATCGAATTGGTGCCGTGTGAACCAGAGTGAACGACGCCCCTCACGCGACCGAGCACCTTCGAAAGGGGCGCAAAGCGCCACGCGCCATGGCGGGCTGGGTCGAAACGGCTTCGCAGACGACCCACCGTGGCGTCGATCGAACACAGGGAGACGGTACGCAGCCCGAGGGCGTCAGCCGCCTCAACCGCCGCATCGAATCGGTCGGGATGGGCCGCCGCGGCCAGCGTCCCGAGCGTGACGAGCAGCGGCGGCTCTCCACCGTCGAGGAACGCATCGAGGCCGTCGGGCATGTCGCCGTCGGCATTCTCCCAGTGCGTGAACCCGGTCATCACATAGTTGTCGGGCCAGTCGGGAGCGGGCGCCACATAGTGCGGCGAGGCCAAACCTAGATTGAGGTGTGGTGAAATTCGCAGGTCGATCGGACTGCGCACCGTGGCCTCGAGGCCTTTGCCGGCACGGAAGCGAGCGAATTCGTCGGCAAAGGTCAACCGGTAGGGCCGGGTGAGCCGAGCCGCCTTCCAGCCGAGCCGATTCAGCCGCTTGCCCATCGAGGGGGCCCCGGGAATGACGCTCCGGGTTTCGGAGGGGATCAGCATCGGGAACAGGTCGCCGGAGATCCAGGGAATGTCGTGCGCCTCGGCCGCCATCGCCGAAACGACTCCCGCGGTCGAGTGACAAAAGATCGCATCGGCGCCTTGACTCGCCTGGTACACCGCCTGGAACTGTGCCTCGAGGTGCGGCACGGTGAACTCGCCGAAGTACAGCTCGAGCAGGCGCACGCCACCGAAACGCATGCCCCACTTCGCGAGCCAGTCGCCGTGCTTGTCGAGCTCGGACGGCGAGAAGTCCGAGCCACTGTGTACGCAGGTGAATGGCTCGGAAGCGAATTCTGCGTGGAACTCACGCGGCACGACGAAGGTGACCTCGTGGCCGCGCCGCACCAGTTCGGTGGCGACCGGAACATACGGGTGCACATCACCGCGGTACGCCATCGAATGCACCACAATCTTCGCCACACCACGACTCTATGTCGCGCTCAGTAGTCGGTGGGCACCCCGCCTTCGGCGATGCGGCGGTCGACGAAGTCGCGCAGTTCGGCCTCGATGGCACCATCGAGCGAAGGGGCGACGTAGGCCTCGAGAAGCTCGCGTGCCTTCCTGTTCGCACGCGTTCGAGCGTCCGGAGAGCCGGCCTCGGTCCAGGTCTCCCAGTTGCGCCAATCCGACACCATTGGACTGAAGAACGCATCCGTGTAGCGGGCCTGGGTGTGGGCCTCGCCAAAGAAATGGCCGGCCGGACCGACCTTGGCAATCGCGTCGACCGCCAAGCCTTCCTCGCTCAGATCGAGCGGGGCGAGAAACTGCGTGACCATGTTCAGCAGGTCGGCGTCGATCACCATCTTCTCGTAGCTCGCATGCAGCCCGCCCTCCATCCAGCCGGCTCCGTGGAACACCAGGTTCGCGCCGCCCATGATGGCACCCCAAAGCGACCAGACGCTCTCGTAGCCGGCCTGTGCATCCACTGCGTTCGACGCACTCACGTTGGACGACCGATACGGGATGCCGTATTTGCGGGCGAGCTGGCCGCCGATCAGGCACGCCTTCGCATACTCGGGGGTCCCAAACGCCGGCGACCCCGATCGCATGTCGACATTCGACGTGAAGCCGCCGTACATCACCGGCGCGCCCTTCCGTACCACCTGGGTGAACACCAAACCGGCGAGGGCCTCCGCGTTCTGCTGTACCACCGCACCGGCGATGGTGATGGGGGCCATGGCGCCGGCCAGCGTGAACGGCGTGATGACGATCACCTGATTGCGGGCCGACATCTGGATGATGCCCTCGAGCATCGGGTGGTCGTAGCGAAGGGGTGAGCTGGCGTTGATGATGCTGAGCAGGCTCGGCTCCCGCTCCAAGGTCTCCTGGTCGATACCGCGTGCGATGCGGGCCATCTCGATGCCGTCGAGATTTCGCTGCTGCCCGAGGCTGTAGATGTGGAACGCCTTGTCGGACAATGTGTACGCGTCGTAGGCCGCCTCGAGATGACGTATGGACGGGTGCAGGTCGATCGGTTCGACGGGATAGCCGCCGAACAGCTGCACGGCGTTCAGCATGTGGCCGAGGCGCAGAAAGTCTCGGAATCCGGCTCGGTCGCCACTCTTGCGTTGGCCATCGAGGGTGACGTAGTTCGGTGCACTGGCCACCGACCCGTAGGTCACCCAATTGTCGCCGATGACCACGTTTCGCTCGGTCGAGGTGGCATGCAGCGTGAACTGCGAAGGGATGTGCGCCAGGTATGCGGCAATCATGTCGGCGCCGAAGCGAGCCCGCTCGCCGTCGACCTGCGCACCGGCCGCGGCCAACAAGCGCAGTGCTTCCGGGTGGTGGAAATCGACGCCTGTCTCCGCAAGCACCCGCAGAGATGCGTTGTGTACGGCATCGAGCTCGTCGACCGACAGAATCGCCGTCGCGGGGAGGTGCCGACGCGCCTGCCCAAAAGCCGGTTGGTCATCGACAACGCTGCGGGTGCGCTTCCTGTGCACGCGGCGACGGACCATCGGCAAAAGCTAGTTGTCCTCGGTTCGTCGTGACGAAAATCCGGTCCCGCGTCCCATCTGACGGCAGTCCGGGTGACGCCCTAGTGTCCGGCCATGACCGATTCCACACCCTTCGCCCAGGCCGCCGAGCGGGTCAGCGCCGGCGCCGACGCCCTCGTAGAAGCCGCGGCCTTGGTGTCGCAGCTCACCGACGACGAGCTGCTGAACATGCTCGACGGCGATGTTCCGCTTTGGAGCGGGGTCGGCGACATGAGCAGCGGCGGTTACCACAATCACCCATGGCCGGCCGCGGTGAACGACCGCCTCGGCATCCCCGGGCTGCAATTCGCCGACGGACCGCGCGGGGTCGTCGTCGGCACGGCGACCTGCTTCCCGGTATCGATGGCCCGTGGCGCGACCTTCGATCTCGATCTCGAAGAGGCCATCGGCGACGCGATCGGGAAGGAACTTCGGGCGTCGGGAGCCAACTACTACGGCGGCGTGTGCGTCAACCTGCTTCGGCACCCCGCCTGGGGGCGAGCGCAAGAAACGTACGGCGAGGACCCCCACCATGTGGGCGAGTTCGGCGCCTCCCTCACGCGGGGAGTGCAGCGACATGCGATGGCCTGCGTGAAGCACTACGCACTCAACTCGATGGAGAACGCGCGGTTCACCGTTGACGTCACGTGCGACGAACGGGCGCTGCACGAGGTGTACCTCCCGCACTTCCGTCGCATCGTCGACGAGGGTGTCGCGAGCGTCATGAGCGCCTACAACTCGGTCAATGGCGAGTGGGCCGGCCAGAGCCGAACGCTGCTCACCGACATACTCCGCGACGAGTGGGACTTCGACGGCTTTGTCATCACGGACTTCATGTTCGGTCTGCGAGATGCGGTTCGATCCGTGCACGCAGGGCTCGACATCGAGATGCCGTTCCGCCAACAGCGGGCGGCGGCGTTGCCCGTCGCTCTGGCGGAGGGCGATCTCACCCGCGCCGATCTCGAGGCTCCTGCGATACGAACCGTGGCGACCTTCTTGCGTTTCGCCGATGTACTCGCGGCCACCGCCCCTCCCCCATCGATACTGGTGTGCGACGAGCATCGCTCTCTGGCGCGACGAGCGGCGGTCGAAGCGATCGTTCTGCTGCGCAACGACGGTGATCTGTTGCCACTCGCCGCCACCAAGCTGTCCCGTGTGGCGGTCGTGGGCAAGCTTGCCGCGGTCGCCAACCTGGGCGACGGCGGCTCGAGCGACGTGTCCGGCAAGAATGCTGTCACCCCACTCGCCGGACTCGTGGCCGCTCTGCCACACGCCGAGGTCGTCCACAGCGAAGACGCATCGACGGCTGCCGACGCCGACGCCGCCATCGTCGTGGTGGGCTACACGAAGGCCGACGAGGGCGAGTTCATCGATGGCGACGTGATGGCTGGCTTGATGACGATGTTCCCTCCGGCCGACGACCCGTTGGCCGGGACCGAGGCACCGACGGTCGAGTTCGCCCCTCCGCACGAGCCATTCGTCGGCAGCCCGGAAATGGCATCCGGAGGCGACCGACGATCATTGCGCCTCCATGCCGAGGACGAAGCACTGATTGCCGCCACGGTCGCAGCGAACCCCAACACCGTGGTTGTGGTGATGGGTGGATCGGCGGTCGTGATGCCCTGGGCCGACTCCGTGCCGGTGCTGCTGCAGCTGTGGTATCCGGGGCAGGAGGGCGGCCATGCACTGGCCGATATCGTCCTTGGCCACGAGACGCCGAGCGGCAGACTTCCGTTCGCGATCCCTCATCACGCGGCCGATCTCGTGTCGTTCGACCCCGATGCCGACACCGAGACCTACGGGCTGCTCCATGGGCAATGGCACCTCGACGCGAATGCCACGCCGGCCCACTTTCCGTTCGGCTTCGGCTTGAGCACGACGACGTTCGAACTCACCGCCGCGTCGCGCTCCGCCGACGTCGTGACCGTGGCCGTGCGCAACACGGGCGACCGAGATGGCACGCACGTCGTACAGGTGTACGGATCCGTCCTCGATTCAGCCCACGAACGTCCCCGTCGCCGGCTCGTCGGGTTCGCCCGCGTGGACGTTGCCGCCGGCGCCGCTGCCACCGTCGATGTCCCGATCGATCTCCGGGTCTTGGACGTGCGAGTCGACGGCGCCATGCGGCGCGAGGACGCCGCGATTGCGCTGGTAGCAGCGAGCCACGCCGACGACGACGGCATTCGAGCGACATAGCGCTGCCTCCTCGGCCCCGCCGGACAAGTCGTCGACAAGCGCGCGGTCTCCGATACCGCGCGGTCTATCTCGACAACCGCGCGGTCTCCGATACCGCGCGGTCTCGCGCGCGGTCTGCGATACCGCGCGGTCTCGATGCTGCGGAGTCGGGCATGGCGGCCGCGAGGAACCAGTGCAAAGATCAGTTTGAGATATCGCCTGATCACACTTGGAATTGGAGTTTCTCGATGAATCCCATAGGCAAGATTCTGCGGGTCGTGCATCGCGGGCCGGCGATTCCGGCTCCGTATCGCGCCGCGAAACGCCACGTACCGACGTTGTGCGCGAAGTCCTCGATGGAGGCGTTCACCGCAATGGGGTCTTCGATCCCGTTCGAACTGAAGTCCATCGTGCAGCAACGGACAGGGTCGCTTATCGGGTGTCCTTGGTGAATGGACTTCGGGAATGCGCTGGGCCGTGAGCTCGGCATTGACGAAGCGAAGATTCGGGATCTCCCGCGGTGGACGGACAGCGACGTGTACAGCCCGGCGGAACGGGTCGCTCTTGCGTACACCGATGCCATGATGGCGACGCCCACCACGGTGTCCGATGAGTTGCGATCGCAGTTGTTGCAACACTTCTCGCAGCGGCAGATCGTCGAGCTAACGCACTCGATCGCAATCGAGGACTACCGAGCCCGGTTCAACCGTGGTCTCGGCGTCGAATCGGACTACTACCACACGCAGTAATACAAGTTGCAGACAAACGCACCGTCTCCGATACCGCGCGCCGAACGCACTATCTCCGATACCGCGCGCCGAACGCACCGTCTCCGATACCGCGCGATGCCTAGTCGGCCATCGCTGTGGCAATGCGATCCATCACCTCGGGAGTGAGGGCTTCGAGAACGTCCATCGCGGCCATGTTCTCGTGCACCTGCGACACGCGACTGGCACCGGTGATCACGGTCGAAACGTTCGGGTTGGCCGCACACCAGGCGATGGCCAATTGTGCCATCGAACAGTCGAGCTCGGCGGCGATCGGTACCAGGTTGCGCACCTTGGCAGCCTTGTCCTCGGTCAGCATGTTCTCGGCCAGCCACTCGTAGCCGGCCAGCGCAGCGCGACTGTCCTCGGGCACGCCATCGAGGTACTTGCCGGTGAGCACGCCTGACGCGAGCGGACTCCAGATGGTGGTGCCCATGCCCTTCTCGTAGCAGGGCAGGAACTCGGTCTCGACCTTGTCGCGCACCATCATGTTGTATTGCGGCTGGTCCATTTGCGGTTTGTGCCACCCATGCCGGTCGGCGATGTTCCAGGCGTCGAGCCACTGTTCGGCTGTCCACTCCGACGTGCCCCAGTAGTACGCCCGTCCCGACTCGACGATCTCATGCATCGTGTGCACGATCTCCTCCATCGGGGTCTCGGTGTCGCAGCGGTGGCAGAACAAGAGGTCGACCTCGTTGTGTTGCAACCGGTCGAGAGATTCCTCGATGCCCTCGAGCAGGTACTTGCGGTTGAGCGTCATACGGCTGTTGACGCCCTCGTGCATGCCGAAGTACAGCTTGGTTGACACCACATAGCTGTGCCGTTCCCAACCGAGCGCGGCCATAGAGCGGCCCATGATGGCCTCGGACCCGCCCGATGCATAGCCGTCGGCGTTGTCGAAAAAGTTCACGCCGGCGTCGTACGCAGCCTGCATGCACTCCATCGCCAGGCTGTCGTCGAGCTGACCGTCGAAGGTCACCCACGACCCGAACGAAAGCGTGCTGACCTTCAGGCCTGCACTCCCCAACCGTCGATACGTCATGTTCGTCATGGCCTGACCCTATCGGTGCAGAGCTACCCCACGACCTCGATGAGCGCCTTGCCGCCGGCCTGGCCGGGCAGGGACAGTTCGTATCTGCCGACATCGATCTGGTCGGGCACGACGATCAGACCTTCATCAGAGGTGCAGCCAGCATCACCACCGCCTTCGCCTTCGTCAAGACGTCCCCATCCTGGCGTTTCGCCGAACACCCCGTAGATGATGAACTCTTTCAGTCCCGGGACCGGACGAAGGAACATCCAACAGGACGTGACGCCGTCTGCCGCTGGCATCTTCGTGAATCCCGTGACCTCCCCAGGCCGCAAGATGACCTCGTCCAAGAGGATCGTGGCGTCCGCCCGCAACTCGATTTCGAGGTCGGCACGCAGTACATCTCCTTCAACCGGGGCGGTCGCCCCTGGCGCCTCGTTTGTCGGAGAAACGGTCGTCGCCGTATCCGTCGCGACGACCGCCGAAGACGACGAGCATCCGGCGATCACCAGAGCTGCTACCAGCGAGCGCGCCACTGTCTGCATCACCCCACGGTAGGGCAGTCAAACGGTCTCACCCCGGCAGTAGCGTCGGGTCCACTTCCTCCTGATGCACTTGTTCACGTCAGGAATTCGATTCACAATGGTCAACATCACCGAAAGCCAACGGTTGTCGCTTCGAGCGAAGTTCAACGACGTCCTTGGCTCCGACCTCGCTGAGATAGCAATGCGGTCAATGCCACCCCTCGACTACGACCAGATCGTCACCAAGACCGATCTCGACGTCGTAGCTTGCGAGCTTCGGACCGAAACCGCTACCTCTGGGTCCGAGCTACGGCAAGAGATGGCGGTCCTTGGCGCCGACCTCCGCACGGAGATGGCCGAACTCCGGATCGACCTTGGCAACGACATAAGTCAGTTGCGAGACGACGTTCGCGCCGAACTACAGCGCACATTCCACTGGATGGTCGGCTTCATGCTCACCATGTTCGCCATGCTCGGGACCGTGCTCTTCAACGTGATCTAGGCGAGCTTCTCAAGACGCCAGTGAGGGCGCGTTTTCGGGCGAGAAGTGCGACAGCACTTCTCGACGCAACGCGAAGCGTTGCCCGCTAGCGAAAAGGCGGGAAACGAGCGCAGCGAGTGACGGTCAGCTGAAGAACGTGGCGAAGCTCTGGATCACTCGGTGGTCGCCAGGGGCCTCTTCGGCATCGGGGTCGAACAGGGCGGTCGACATCCCCAGCAGGCGGGCAGCGTCGAGGTGCTCGACGCGGTCATCGATCAGCAAGCAGTTGCGGAACGGCACGCCGGAGGCCCGACG
>CBESNZ010000032.1:0-14928 GCA_965531045.1 uncultured Acidimicrobiales bacterium | reverse complement strand
CTCGGAGACCGCGCGCTCACGACAGCGCGCGGTCTCGGAGACCGCGCGCTCACGACAGCGCGCGGTATCGGAGACCGCGCGCTTAGCGCAGAGTTTTTGCGGCTTCGTCGAGCGTCACGAGCAGCTCGTCGAAGGACTTTGCGAACGAGGCGACGCCCTGATCCTCGAGCAATTGCGTGACGTCGTCGATGTCGACGCCGAGCGCCGCGAGTTCGGCCATGACCTGCTCGGCCCGATCGAAGTCGGCGTCGATGGTGCGTTGCACCGTTCCGTGATCGACGAACGCCTCGAGCGTTGCGTCGGGCAGCGTGTTCACGGTGTCGGGGCCGATCAGTTCGTCGACGTACATCGTGTCCGGGTACGCGTCGTTTTTGGTCGACGTCGATGCCCAGAGCGGTCGTTGCACTCGTGCTCCACGGGCGACGAGCGCATCCCAGCGTGGACCGCGGAACGTCTCGAGGAAGGCCTTGTACGCCAGCTGGCCGTTGGCGACGGCGACGTTGCCCTTCAGTGCCAGCGCCTGAGGTGTGCCGATGGCGTCGAGCCGGGCATCGACCTCGGATTCGACGCGGCTGATGAAGAACGACGCAACGCTCGATATTCTCGAAAGGTCTCCCTCGGCCGCCTCGAGACCGGCGATGTAGGCCTCCATGACCTCGCGGTACCGATCGATCGAGAACAGCAACGTGACGTTGATATTGCGCTTCTCGGCCAACATCTGCTGGATGGCCGGCAGCCCCTCAGCGGTGCCGGGGATCTTGACGTAGAGGTTGGGTTCGTCGATCGAATCCCACAGCGACCGGGCGGCATCGGAGGTACCGTCGGTGTCGCGGGCCAGTGATGGGGCGACCTCCACCGAGACGTATCCGTCGACACCGTTGCTCTCGTCGTACGTCGGCCGCAACAATGCCAACGCCCCTTCGATATCGGCCTTGACCAAGCCCCAGTAGCTCTCCTCGATCGACGCACCGCCAGCGAGGAGCTCGCTGAACTGCTCGGTGTAGTCGTCGCTCCCCGCGATCGCCTTCTGAAAGATGCTCGGATTGGATGTGAGGCCGCGCACGCCCTGGTCGATCCAGTTCTGCAGCTCACCGTTCTGGATCCAGTCGCGTCGCAAATTGTCGAGCCATGGGCTCTGGCCCTCTTGGTCGAACAGGTCATGCAATCGGGTCATCATTGGCCTTTCAGAAGCGAGACGGCGTGGGCGACGACGTTCTCTGGTGACATGCCGAGTTCGGCGAGCACGATCGAGCCCGGTGCCGAAGCGCCGAATCGATCGATGGCGACGACGTCGTCGACGTAGCGGTGCCACCCCATCGACACGCCGGCCTCGACGCCGAGGGCCGGAACGCCGACCGGAAACACCGACGAGCGATAGGCGACATCCTGAGCGTCGAAATGCTCCCAACACGGCATCGACACCACCCGGGCTCGAATGCCCTGCTCGGCGAGGGTCTCGGACGCAGCGACGGCGACCCACACCTCGGAACCGGTCGCGGCGAGCACGAGATCGGGTTCTCCACCGCCGTCATGCAGGACGTAGGCACCCTGGGACACATCCGCACCGGCGGTACCTTCGAGCACGGGCAGATCTTGCCGGCTCATGATCATCGCCGCCGGGCCGTCGCCGTCGATTGCGACCTGCCAACAGGCAGCGGTCTCGTTCGCGTCTGCCGGCCGGTACACGGGAAGATTGGGGATGGCGCGGAGCGCGGCCACATGTTCAACCGGCTGGTGCGTCGGGCCATCTTCGCCGACGCCGACGGAATCGTGCGTCCATACGAACATGGTCTTGGCGTTCGACAACGCCGCCAAACGCACCGCGGGTCGCATGTAGTCGGAGAAGACGAGGAACGTGCCGCCGACCGGCAGGGTCCCGCCGTGCAGCGCCATACCGTTCATGATGGAACCCATAGCGTGTTCGCGGATGCCCCAGGCAATTTGCCGCCCGCCTGGATTCGCCGACGACAACAGGGTGGTGCCCGGCAACTTGGTGCCAGTGTTGCCGGTGAGGTCGGCGCCGCCGCCCATCAGGCCGGGCACGACATCGACGATGGCCGCCAGACATGCGCCGCTGGCCTTTCGAGTTGCGACCATGTCTCCGGGCTCGAACGTCGGCAGCTTTTCGGCCCAGCCATCGACTCCGCGACCGGCCATGGCGGCGTCGTAGGCGGTTCGATCGATGCCGGAATCGGCCAAGCGGTCGGTCCAGGCTGCACGGGCGGATGCGCCGCGCTCGCCCGCGACGCGGTAGGCGTCGGCGACCTCGGCCGGAACGTAGAACGCCTCGTCGGGCATCCCCATGACCGCCTTGGTGGCGGAGATCTCGGCGTCCTTCAACGCGTAGCCGTGCGCTTCGTGGTCGTCGGTGTGTGCGGGGGAGGGAAAGCCGATGTGCGTGCGCAAGATGACGAGCGAGGGCCGATCGGTGACGTCCATAGCCGTGCGGATGCCGGCTTCGATTGCGTCGAGGTCTTCGCCCGCCTCGCCCAGATTCAGGACGTGCCAGCCGTAGGCCTCGAAGCGTGCGGCCGCGTCATCGCTCAGCGCGATGTCGGTGGGGCCGTCGATCGAGATGTGGTTGTCGTCATAGACGTAGACGAGTCGGCCAAGGCCGAGATGCCCGGCCAACGAAGCGGCCTCGTGGCTCAGGCCTTCGCTCAGGTCGCCGTCGGACACCATCGCGAACGTGAAGTGGTCGCAGACGTCGTCGCCGTAGGTGGCGCGCAGGTTCTGTTCGGCGATCGCCATGCCGACGCCGTTGGCAAAGCCCTGGCCTAGGGGACCGGTGGTGACCTCAACCCCGGCGGTGTGACCGACTTCTGGGTGGCCGGGCGTGGCGGATCCCCACTGGCGGAAGGCCTTGAGGTCGTCGAGCGTCAGCGGGTACCCGGTGAGGTGCAGCATCGAGTACAGCAAGACCGAGGCGTGCCCTGGCGAGAGGATGAACCGATCACGATCTGGCCACGACGGATCGGTCGCGTCGTAGTTCATGATGCGGGTCCACAGCACATGGGCCAGCGGTGCGAGTGCCATCGCGGTGCCTTGGTGCCCGGAGCGGGCCGCGTTCGGCGCGTCCATCGACAAACCACGGATGGTGTTGATTGCCTGCTGCTCAAGTGCAGCGTTGGTGAATGCGGCGTCCACAAGTACCCCTACGTTTTCTCCGGCCAAGCAGCCACCGACACTAGCTGTACTTCCCCCCGGTCTTGCGGGCTTTGCCGTATTTGCGGTGTTACCCCGCTACTGGGGGCGGGAGCGGGGGAGTTGTTTGGGGTCGGCGAGCACGTCGGCGATTGCTCGCTCGAGTTCTTGGGCGAAGATGAAACGCGCGGCATCGCCCGCGATGGGGCGAAGAGGTTGCAGGACCTCGCCGGGATCGGCGCCGTCGCCGAGTCCGGCGTCGAACGCCTCCTGAAAGAGCTTCATGAGGTCCACTGCGGCCCGCTGCAGGTGTTTCCGGAGGACATCGCCTGCCTGCAAGGCGATGTCGGCGTCGATGCCATCGCGAATGAGACCCGAAGTGAGGGACAAGAGACCGGGCGAGGGCACGAGCCATGATGCCCCCTGGCGAGCAAGAAGTCCGTCGCGCTCGAGGACCGCTCGTGTTCCGCCCGGGGTTCCGGCGAGGAGGCCGTCGAGCTCGGCATCGCTCAATAGCTGCGGTTCCTCGGCACTCCACGAACCGCCGAGTGACGAGTCGAGGCCCAACCAATGGCTCACCTGGGCTGCGGCGTCGTCCGCGTCGAGCAGCTGGCGAATCGCCGGCAAGGTGAGGCCTCGATCCGACAGCTTGCCGATGTGGTCGAGTCGCTCCAGGTGTTCTTCGCCGTACCGGGCCACCCGACCATCGGTGGCGTCCTTGCGCGGCCGGGGCAACAGTTTCTTGGTCTGGTAGAAGCGGATTGTGCGCGACGAGACGCTACTGCGTTCCGCCAACTCGGCCAGCGTGAACTGCGTCGCCGCGTTGGCGGTTGGGGCGGTTTCCCTATCCGTTGCCTGGTCCATGCGATCATGATGCCAGATGTGATGACACCTGTCACTGTCATTATCTATTGACATCACCAACTGTTAGTAACAGTATTTACTGTTATGAAACCACCTCCACGTTCCTCGAGCTCCAGCCGGGCCATGCGCCTGTTGGGGATCTGGACCACGCCGGTCGATCCGACCGTGCTCGTGCGTACCTTCCTGCCTGCGTCACCACGCCAAAAAGCCAGCCCACGCCAGCACGAGGCCGCACCTGCTGTGCCCGCCACCCAACCGAGCGACGCTCTCACTATCGCCTGGGGCGCGGAGG
The DNA here is from genome assembly GCA_965531045.1 of uncultured Acidimicrobiales bacterium. Classification (GTDB taxonomy): domain Bacteria; phylum Actinomycetota; class Acidimicrobiia; order Acidimicrobiales; family SHLQ01; genus CBESNZ01. The sequence continues at coordinate 10,628 of CBESNZ010000032.1, read as the reverse complement.
CGCTCGTCGAAGCCGATCCCGAGCTCACGATCCTCGAATCGCTCGAAGCGGATGGCATCGAGCCCACCGTTGGCTGCCGGCGTGGTGTGTGTCGGCGCTGCGTTGTGCCCCTGACCTCGGGCGGTGTACGTGACCGACGCGATGCGCGCGACGTTGACGCTGGCACCCATGTTCGGATCTGCGTCAGCAGCCCGCTCACCTCGGTAGCGCTCGACCCAACGGGCACCGCCGACCACCCCACAAAACCCGCCCTGACTGGAGCGATGCGATGACCGCCGTCCTCGAACCCACCACACCCTGGTCGGGAGTTGCTGACCCAAACAAGCCGGCCAACGTCACCACAGAATCGCGCTACGAGCGACTGCTCCGAAGCGTCGATCTTGAGGCACTCGCCACCGAGCTCGACGCCGTCCGCCTCAAGACCCTCGCCGACCTCGGCGACGCCGACGAGGAGTACCTGCGTCGGGTCATCCGCGTGCAGCGCGCCCTCGACCTCGCCGGACGAGGCGCGCTCTGGGCCGGCCCCTCGGTTCCGACGTGGGTTCTCGGCTCCGGCATGCTTGGGCTGGCGAAAATCCTCGAGAACATGGAGATCGGTCACAACATTTTGCACGGCCAGTGGGACTGGCTCGACGATCCCGACATCCACTCCACCACATGGGAGTGGGACCACGCATGCCCGTCGTCGCAGTGGAAACACTCGCACAACCAGGTGCACCATCAATGGACCAACATCGACGGCATCGACAACGACATCGGCTACGACGTCTTCCGGGTCCACGACGAGCAGCGCCACTATCCGATGCACGAAAAGCAGCCCGCCGTCGCGGTCGCGCTGGCGCTCCTCTTCGAATACGGCATCGCGTTCCATGACATCGAGGGGCTCGGACTGTTCGGTGGCGGTCGACGAGATCTGGAAGCGGCCCAACCCAAGCTGAACGAATCGCTCGCCAAGATCCGCCGCCAGGCCACCAAGGACTTCGTCGCCTTCCCCGCCTTGTCGCTGATCCCCTTTGGCCCAGCGGGAGTACTCTCGGCGGCCAGCGGCGCGGTGGCCGCCAACGTGATGCGCAACCTCTGGAGCTTTGCCGTCATCTTTTGCGGCCACTTTCCCGACGATGTGGAGATGTTCCCCAAGGAAGCAGCGAACGACCAGCGCCAGGGCGCCTGGTACCTGCGGCAGATCCTCGGGTCGGCCAACTTCGAGGGCGGGCGATTGCTACACGTGCTCACCGGCAACCTCGACCACCAGATCGAACACCACCTGTTCCCGGACCTGCCGTCCAATAGGTACAGCGAGATCGCTCCGCAGGTACAGGCGATCTGCGAACGTCACGAGATTCCGTACAACACCGGCTCATTCTCCTCCAAGCTCTCCGAGGTAGCCCGCAAGATCTGGCGTCTGCGCCGTCCCTAGCGGCGGCCGGGAAACAACAACGTTGACGCGGTGAAGCCGTGCAGCGCGTTGCGGCCGGCGATCGGGCCGAGTTCGCCGGCACAGAACATGCCGGCGGTCGCACCCTGGCCGGTCAGGTCCTGCACCAACATCGCGTCGTGATCGGAGCCGCCGAAGAATCCGGCACCGCGACCGTTGCAGGAGAACAACAGCGCACCCTCGCAGTCTCGTCCCTCGAGCAATTCGACGAAGTCCTCGGTCGCCGTGCGGGCGTCGCGCACTTGAAACTGCACGGTGGAACCGACTGCGACCTGCTCGCCAATGGAGATCGCGCCGTTGGACCGGTCGGCACCGAGCACGCCTCGAATCAAGAAATCACCACGATTGAACGACTCGACCATCTCGTCGACGACGATGCCGATATGGATGCCTTGCCCCAAGAGTGAACGAAGGTCGTCGTCGGCGCCGTCGATGATGGCCTGGAGCCGATCCATCGCCGGCTGACCGGCGAGCTCGTACACCACATTGCGTTCGGCCTTGGTGACCACGAACGGTGCGCCCACCGGGCGACAGCCCTGGGACACGACGATCTGCGCTCCGGCCTCAGGCGGCAGAACAAACCCGACCGCCCCTTCGGTGTGCAGTGCTCCGTCGAGCACAAGCCGGTTCCCACCCGGGCCCCGCGCCGCTGAGGCGAGACCGCCCACCACCTCGAGGTCGGGGTACTGCTGCGCGGTTGCGCCGAGGAACGATTCGGTCGGAAAGCTGAACGGATCGGCCAGCAATACCAACGTCGAGCCGAGGACGCCGGCCTCTTCCGGCATGCCGACAACGGCGGTACCGTCGGCCGATCGGATCGACTCGAGCCGGACCGGCGTAACCGGACCGGTTCGTCCCGCCCAGAGCGAAACCGCCGGGATGTCCTCCAGCTCGCGTCCGCCGCCGATCACCGTGACGGCACTCGCTCCGACGAGCGTGATCGGATCGAGCACCTGCCGCACAACTGCGACGAAGTCTTCGAGCACCCCGACATGGGGAGCGGTGACGAAAACCGCTGCGACGTCGGGCTTCGGGCCGACCTGATCGAGCACATCACCGACCACCTCGCCGATCGCGTGGGTGGCCAGTGGGTGCTCGGATGCTGCGGCTGCGAACATCCCCTCGCCCGGAAGCGCCATGACCTAATCCGTATCCCCGGAATCGGTATCCCCTGCATCGGGATCTCCGGCAGCGGTCTCCGCGGCTTCGGGCGGAAGCAGCGTGTAGGGCACCACCATGGGGTCGCCGAGGTCGAGCCGGCAATGGGCCTCGACCGTGCCGTATTCGGTGAACTCCATCTCGGCGCGGACCAGCCGGTAGTTGAACTTTCCGGGCTCGACTTGCAGTGGTTGCACGTTGCGGGCGATTTGCTCGCCATCGCGCTTGTAGATCACCTCGAGCGCGGCCGTCCCCTTGTCGTCGGCGGGCGCGTACACGATGACCACCAAGTGCGGCGACCAGGTGAGCGGGACCGGCTGCGGCGCCGCAGCGGAGAATTGCACCCCGGTCAGATCGATTCGAGTGGAGGGTCCGGGAACCTGGCGGAGGTCGATCGAGTCGATGAACAGCGCGGCGATGATCTGCATAGCGTGACCATATCCGCCGGTCGCGCCACCTGGCAGAAATCGTCAGGCACTAGGGTTGCGGCCGATGCGGCGTTTCTTCTTCCCCCTTGCCCTTCTCGCCGTGGCGGCATTCTGCTACGTGATGGCACAGGTATCGGACTCCGACGCCGGGAGCGCATCCCCGGCCGGACCACCGGACCAGGTCGTGTCGACCCCGACCTTCAGCGCCCGGCGCGTTCCCACCTTCATCTCGACCCCGATCGCCGACGCGGCGTTGGTCGACGAACTCAATGGCATCGTGGCTTCGTCGCCGCCGGAGACCTGCCTCGTGGTCGCCCGCAATCGTCGGCCGATCTTCTCCCACAATGGTGATACTGCGGTCATCCCGGCCTCGGCCCAGAAAGTCGTGACCGGTGCCGCTCTTCTCGAAGCCCTCGGCCGCGACTTCACCTTCCGGACGCAGGCGAGCGCGGTGTCCACCATCTCGGCCGAGGGCGTACTCGAGGGCGACCTCTGGCTCATCGGAGGCGGTGACCCGGTCCTGGCCACACCGGACTACATCGCGCGTTATCCCGAGGCGCAAACGTTCACCGACCTCACCGAGCTGGCCCAAACGCTCGTCCAAAGTGGCCTCACGCAGATCAACGGAGCAGTGGTGGGCGATGAGACCCGCTACGACGACATCCGCTACATCCCGAGCTGGCCGGCCCGCTTCACCAATCAGACCGACAACCCGCAGAACCAGACAGGCCCGCTCAGCGCACTCTCGGTGAACGACGCATTCCAGACCTATCCCACCGACAGCGACGCCAACTCTCTCGCCCGCGCCGCCGACGATCCTGCGGCCCAGGCTGCTGCCGACTTCGACGACGCGCTCGAGGCCCTCGGGGTAACCATCGTCAGCTCCGCCCGTTCGGGCACGGCGCCCGGCGGCTTGAACCAACTGGCCGAGCTCACGTCGCCCCCACTCCATGAGATCGTCGGCCAGATGCTCGCCTCGAGCGACAACTCCACGGCCGAACTCTTGGTGAAGGAACTCGGATTGGCCGACTCGGGAACCCCGAGTACCGACGCCGGCGTTGCGGCGATGCAGGCGATACTCGAGGCCTCGGGGGCGATCATGGACGGCGTGAGCATCGCCGACGGGTCGGGGCTGTCCTCGGAGAACCGGGTGACCTGCGATCACCTGATCGATCTACTCGATGATTCGGGCCCCGACGGCGACCTTGCCGCCGGTCTCGCGATCGGTGGAGAGACCGGCACACTCCGCGAGCGTTTCCTCGACAACGCCGCGACGGGCCGAATCTTCGCGAAGACCGGCAGCCTCAACGAGGTGAGTGCCCTGGTGGGGTTTGCCGATACCAAGACCGACGAGACCCTCACCTTCGCCTACATCGCGAACCAGCCCGAGCTCGACGGGACGGCGTCGCGGGCCACCCAGGAACGGATGGGCCTCGACCTGGTCGCATGGCCCGAGGCGCCGCCCATCGCCGACCTCGATCCCGAACCCGCACGCGTCGGAGGATGAGCAACCCCGATGGCCCGACCGTCGGCGCCGACGACTGCCCGATGTTCCCCCTCGGCAGCGTGCTGTTGCCGTACATGCCGTTGCCGCTGCACATCTTCGAACCTCGGTATCGCGCACTCGTCGACACCTGTATGGCGAACGACCGCCGGTTTGGCGTCACGCTGATCGAGCGCGGTTCCGAAGTCGGTGGCGGCGACTTGCGCTCGCTGGTCGGGACGATGGCCAAAATCGTCGAGGCGGAACGATTCGACGACGGCCGGTGGGGCCTCATCGCCTATGGACAAGAGCGGATCCGCGTCCGCCAGTGGCTCGACGACGCGCCGTTTCCCCGGGCCAGCGTCGAACCCTGGCCCGAACCCGACCTCACCGAGATCGGCCGCACGGCGATGCCGGGCGTCATGCAACGGCTGCGCCGCGCGCTGGCCCTCAAGGCCGAACTCGGCGAGCCGGCCACTGCAGCGACGGCCGACTTCACGGACGACCCGGCGGGCCTGGTGTTTCAAGCCTGCGCAGTGGCACCGATCGGACCGTTGGACCAGTTCGAGCTCCTCTGCGCGGCGTCGGCCGACGCCCGTGTCACTCGACTCGACGAACTCCTGGCCGACCAGATCGAACTGCTCGAAGGCCGCATGGCGATGGGGTCGGACTGACTCGTCCCTCAGCTCGGCAAAACCGGGTCGCTGCGGGCTAGGGTGATCGCTCGGTACGAAGGGGTAATCGGTGGCAGACGACGGCAATCCGATCAGCGACGCAGTCGATCTGGTCAAGGCATACGCAAAGCAAGAGACAATCGATCCGCTCAAACACCTGTCGACCTTCTTCAAATGGGGCGCCATCGGGGCCGTGCTCGTCATGTTCGGTTCGCTCTTCCTCGTGCTCGGCGCTCTTCGCAGCCTGCAGGCACTCGACAGCACGTTCCTCAGTTGGGACTGGGTCGAGTACATCATCGCCGTGCTCGTCGCGGGCGCAATCACCGGCCTCACCGGCCTCGTCATCTTCCGGAGTAAGTAATGAGCGACACCCCAATCTCTCGCGACGACATCGAAGCCAAGCTTCGCGAGGTCAAGGTCGGTATCGACGAAAAGACCGACTCGGCCAAGTCGAAACTCGTTCCTATCGCCATCGGCGGCGGCCTCCTGCTGGCCCTGATCGTGTTCTTGCTCGGCCGACGCGTCGGGACGAAGAAGACTGCCCTCGTCGAGATCCGTCGGATCTGATCGATGCCCCTCACGCCGAAAGCGGCCACGCGGTACATCCGCTGGAACGCGACGCGCAAAGGCATCTTCGGTGGATCGAAGATGTGGTTGGGCGTCTGGGGTTTCCTGAAGCTGAAGGGGTTCGCCGGCAAGGTCACCAAGAAGGGTGAGCCAGAACTGGCCTTCAGCCAAACGGTCAAACCAGGGCATTGGTTTGAGATCGTGCACGAGAAACCGCCGGCGAGCCGTCGCGAAAAGCGAAAGGCGAAGAAGGCAGCGGCCAAGGCCGAGGCCAAACGCCTCAAAGCACAGGCATCGCCAACGCGTCGAAACATCAATCGCGCCCTGCGCGCCGCGAAGAGCGCCAACAAGGTGAACAAGGCCATCGGACCCGGCCGAAATGTCGCCATGGCATTGACGGTGGCCGACTCCGTCCTGACCAAGCGCCAACTCAAGCGACGCAACGAGATCGATGTGTCGCCCCGTGATCCGCTCGAGGTGCTCGACGCGGCCAAGCGGAGCAAGACGAAGAAGTCGCGCAAGTTGTAGCGCGGCGTTGGCACACTGGTGCCCATGTTGGTCGTGATGCGCACTGCGAAGAAGGAACTGGAGATCAAGGGCCCGATGACGGTCGAGAAACTCCTCCGCAAACTCGACTACAACCGCGAGTCCGTCCTCGTCATCCACGACGGCGAACTGGTGCCGGGTGACAAGGTCCTACCCGACGACGCCAAGGTCGAAATCCGCAGTGTGATTTCCGGTGGCGCAGTGATCTCCGGCGGCGCAGTCATTTCGGGTGACGCATGAAGTGCCGGGTCTGCCGGGATCCGGCAGTCATCAAGATCGAGCGTCACAACGCCAATTTCTGTGCCACGCATCTGCAACGACTGTGCCGCGACCAGACGGCGAAGGCCATCAAGGACTACGAGATGTTCGGTCCCGACGACCGCATCCTGGTGGCGGTCTCCGGCGGCAAGGATTCGCTCGCCCTCTGGGACATCTTGATCGAACTCGGCTACGAAGCCGACGGACTCTACATCGGCCTCGGTATCGGCGCGGCGGGGGAGTACAGCGACGAGTCCGGGGCCTATGCCCGCTCCTTTGCCGCCGACCGCGGCTTGCGGCTGCTCGAAGTCGATCTCGTCGCCGAGTACGGCTACGACATCCCCAATGGCTCGAAAGCCGCAAAGCGCGCCCCCTGCTCCGCCTGCGGACTCTCCAAACGCCACCTGTTCGACAAGGCTGCGGTCGACGGCGGCTACGACGCGGTCGCCACCGGGCACAACCTCGACGACGAAGCGGCGGTGTTGTTCGGCAACGTACTCCGCTGGCAGACCGAATACCTCGGCCGCCAGCATCCGGTCCTGCCCGCGCGCAACGGCTTTCCTCGCAAGGTCAAACCATTGGTTCGTCTCGGCGAACGCGAGATGGCTGCCTACTGCATCGTCGGCGGCATCGACTACATCCTCGACGAGTGCCCGATGTCGGCTGGCAACAAGCACCTGGCCTACAAGGATGCGCTCAACGACATCGAGGTGATGTCACCCGGCACCAAGCAAGCGTTCTACAGCCGGTTCATCGACCACGCGGCGCACCGATTCGTCGATGAGGACGAACACGGCGATGCGGTACTCAGCGACTGCATCTCGTGCGGCGCTCCGTCCTCGAACGAGATCTGCGCCTTCTGCGCGCTGGTCGAACGCGCCACCCAACCCGTGGCGGCACCGACCCGCCGCAAGCGCGAGAAGGCAGAACACTCGTGACCGACCGATCGCTTTTCGCCGCCGACAACTACGCGCTCCTCATCGATCGCAAGGACCGTCGATACCTGCTGCAACTCGCCGTCGATGGCGAGTTCCACAGTCACGCCGGCATCGTCTCGCACAACGACATCATCGGCGAGGCCGAAGGCGCCCCGGTGAAAGCCGACCGTGGGGCCCGCTACATCGCGGTGCGGCCCACGTTGTCCGACTACATCCTGAAGATGCCGCGCGGCGCCCAGGTCATCTACCCCAAGGATCTCGGACCCATCCTCATGCTCGCCGACATCGCTCCCGGCGTGCGGGTGCTCGAGTCGGGCATCGGCTCGGGTGCGCTCTCGATGACCATGTTGCGCGCCGGGGCACGAATCATCGGCTACGAACTGCGCGATGACTTTGCCCGCAAGGCGCAACGCAACGTCGCCAACTTCCTCGGCGATGTCGGCGACCGCTACAAGGTCGAGATTCGCAGCGCGTATGACGGTATCGACGAGGTCGACCTCGATCGGGTTGTGCTCGACCTCCCCGAACCCTGGCAGGTCGTGCCCCACGCAGCCAAGGCGCTCATTCCGGGCGGCATCTTCGTGGCGTATACGCCGAGCATCACCCAGGCGGTGCAGCTGCGCGAGGCCCTCGACGAGCACGGCTTCGCTCTGCCCCAAACCCTCGAAGTGCTCAACCGGGGTTGGCACATCAAGGACGCGGCCGTTCGTCCCGACCATCGCATGGTGGCCCACACGGCCTTTCTCACCCAGGCGCGCTACATCGGCCTGCGCGAACCAATTGCTACCCCCGGTGAAGTAGACCCGGCCGAGTAGACGCGAAGAAGGGAGGGCGTTGGCCCTCCCTCCTACGCGTACTGATCCTTGTCCGACGTGCTGGTCAGCGCGTCAGATCGAAGTCTCGGTCAGACCTCGATGAAGATGCACTCGCCGGGGCATTCCTCGGCAGATTCGATGACGCCTTCGAGTTCGCTCTCGGGGAAGCCGGCGAGACCCGCAGGGCCGCCCGGGTCGCTGTACACCTTGTCGCCTTCTTTGACGTAGGCCAAGCCATCGTCGAGGAGCACAAAGACCTCAGGGGAGATCTCTTCGCAGAGACCGTCGCCGGTGCACAGATCTTGGTCAATCCAGACCTTCATTGGTGGTGTAACCCTTCGTAGAACAGGTAGTTGGCGTGATGATAAGTCATCACAGCCCTTCTCGGTCGAATGGAACGGGTTCTTAAGTGAAACGCCGTACGCGTATCGCTTTGAGAACCGCACCAAAACCACCGATGTGGTTGATGTTCGCATTCTAATGCGATGGGGCAATATTCCACGGATGGGGGACACCGGTCACGCCGATTCGACGGTCGGCCACGGAAAGCATCCAGATTGTGTTCCCATTGCCGATGGGGGCACGTGTAGGGTCGCCCGCAGGAGGTAGACGCGTTGACCGAGGAAACGAACGAACAACGCGAGGTGCGAGAGCTTCGACGCATCCTTGCGGACTTGGAGGACGAGGTCGGCGTGCTGCGCCGCCGCCTGCAAGATGCACCCAAACGCGTCCGCACACTCGAGGAGCGCCTGCTCGAGACCAAGGGCCAATTGGCCCAGGCCATCTCGCAAAACGAAAAGCTCACCTACACGTTGCGCGAAGCCCGTGATCAGATCGCCACGCTGCGCGAAGAGGTCGAGAAGCTCACCCAACCGCCGTCGGCGTACGGCACCATCGTCGGCCTCAACGACGACGGCACCGTCGACGTCTCCACGTCGGGTCGCAAGATGCGGGTCGCAGTGCACCCCGACCTCGACGAAGCCGTGGAGGTCGGACAAGAAGTCGCGATGAACGAGTCGATGAACGTCGTCATCGCCCGCGGCACCGACACCACCGGCGAACTCGTGGTCCTCAAAGAGGTTCTCGAAGGCGGAACACGCGCTCTTGTCACCGGTCGGGCCGATGAGGAGCGCGTCGTCGAACTTGCGGCCGAACTCATCGAAACCAAAATGCGCTCCGGCGACCACCTTCTGCTCGATGCCCGGGCCAACGTTGCGCTCGAACGTCTGCCGCGTCCCGAGGTCGAAGACCTCGTGCTCGAAGAAGTTCCCGACGTTTCCTACGAAGACGTCGGCGGCCTCGATTCACAAATCGAGATGATCACCGATGCCGTCGAGCTCCCGTTCCTGCACCAGGACCTGTTCGCCGAGTTCGAGCTCCCGGCGCCGAAGGGCATCCTGCTGTACGGCCCCCCGGGTTGCGGCAAGACGCTCATCGCCAAGGCCGTCGCCAACTCGCTGGCAAAAAAGGTCGCTGCGGTCACCGGCGACACCAATGCGCGCAGCTTCTTCTTCAACATCAAGGGTCCCGAACTGCTCAACAAGTACGTCGGCGAAACCGAACGGCAAATCCGGTTGGTGTTCCAACGAGCTCGCGAAAAGGCCGACGAGGGCTACCCGGTCATCGTGTTCTTCGACGAGATGGAGTCGCTCTTCCGCACGCGCGGTTCCGGCATCAGCTCAGATATCGAATCCACCATCGTTCCGCAGCTCCTCGCCGAGATCGACGGGGTCGAGACGCTCAAGAACGTCATCGTCATCGGCGCATCCAATCGAGAAGACCTGATCGACCCGGCCATTCTGCGACCCGGCCGTCTCGACGTGAAGATCAAGATCGAACGGCCCGACGAAACCTCGGCCGCGATGATCTTCGAGCGCTACCTCACCACCGACATCCCGATCGACGCGAACATCATCGCCACGGTCGGCGGCGGCGATCAGAACAAGGCGATCCAGGCCATGATCGAAGAGACCGTTGCCACCATGTACGCCCAGGACGAGCACAACCAGTTCCTGGAAGTCACGTATCAAAACGGCGACAAAGAAATCATGTATTTCAAGGACTTCTCCTCGGGCGCCATGATCGAGAACATCGTGCGCCGGGCGAAGAAGTTGGCCATCAAGCGCGTGCTCGACGGCGGCTCACGGGGTGTTCGCACCGAAGACCTGCTCGATGCGACCGTGCAAGAGTTCAAAGAGCACGAGGATTTGCCCAACACCACGAACCCCGACGATTGGGCGAAGATCTCGGGCAAAAAGGGCGAACGGATCGTCTACATCCGCACGCTGGTTTCTCGCGACGACGAGAACCCCGGCGGCGGTCGCGC
>CBESNZ010000031.1:0-15046 GCA_965531045.1 uncultured Acidimicrobiales bacterium | reverse complement strand
GCCGTCGTTGCCCCTGCACCCCGCCGGTACGAGTTGGCCCACCAAAGACTGGCCCACGAAAGAACGGCCGACCGCGGCCGGCGACAACGGCGTCGACACCGACCGGCTGGCAACGCTGCTCGACAGCGCCTTTTCACCCGAGGCCCTCGACGACCTGCATCCTGAGACATCGCTCGGCCTCTCGCTCGCATGCGTCGTTGTACACCGCGGCCAGATCATCGCCGAGCGCTACGGACCGGAAACCGACGCCGACACGACCCTCACGTCGTGGTCGATGGCGAAGAGCATCACCCATGCGGCGGTGGGCATGCTCGTCGCCGAGGGCCGGCTCGAACTCGATACGCCTGCTCCGGTCCCCGAGTGGTCCAATCCGGCCGACCCACGCCACGCCATCACGCTTCGTCAACTACTCCACATGAGCTCGGGCCTGGAATTCAACGAGGACTACATCGACGGGGACACCAGCCACTGTCTTGAGATGCTCTTCGGGGCCGGCCACACCGACATGGGCGCCTACGCCGCCGGCCAAAAGCTGCTCCACGAACCAGGGACCGTGTTCAACTACAGCAGCGGCACCACCAACATCGTGTCGCGAATCCTCGCCGATGTGATCGGCACTGGCGCCGAGTACAAAGCCTGGTTGCACGATCGCCTTTTTGGGCCCTTGGGCATGGACTCCGCCGAACCCCAGTTCGACAACGTCGGCACCTTCGTCGGCTCGTCCTACGTCTATGCCACCGCTCGCGACTTCGCCCGCTTCGGCACGTTGTACCTGCGCGACGGCATGTGGGACGGCCAACGGCTTCTCCCCCCGGGCTGGGTGGATCTCGCCCGCACCCCGGTCGCCGCCGACGACGAAGGCTCGCACTACGGATCGCACTGGTGGATCCCCGACCCCGAGCGCGGCGTGTTCGCGGCGCAGGGCTACGAGACCCAGCGCATCATCGTGATCCCCGATGCCGACGCCATCGTGGTGCGTCTCGGCAAGACCGACATCAGCCTCGCCCCAAACGTCGTCGGCTGGCTCGACCAGATCATCGATTGTTTCGCCGCCGACAGGCCCTCCACCGACAGGCCGAACCCCGAGGACGCAGCAGCTCCATGACCGAAACCTACGACATCGAGATGTCCTGCTACCCGGTGGTTTTCGCGGAACGATCCGACTTCGCCGATGTCTACGGGGGCGCCGGCGAGCTCGTCGTCCTCGAGGCGTACCGCTACACCCCCGCCCGACCGAGCAGCACGGTGTTGGTGTTCATGCATCCGATCGGCGGAGGCGCCTACCTGCCGATGGTGCGAGCCCTGGCCCGCGCCGGCCATCACGTCATCTACTGCAACTCGCGTTACCGCGGCGTCGACAGCGCCCTGATCATGGAGAAGGTGACCGCCGACCTCGGTGCCTGCATACGACACGCCACCGAATCGCTCGGCTACGAGCGGGTCGTGCTCGGTGGCTGGTCCGGGGGAGGCTCGCTGTCGCTGTTCTACCAACAACAGGCCGAGCGACCAGGCATCACCGAGACCCCCGCCGGCGACCCGTACGACCTCGCAGCGATGGACCTCATTCCGGCGGCTGGGGTGATGCTGCTGGCCGCCCACATAAGCCGGCACGGCACGCTCACCGAATGGATGGACCCCTCGCTGCTCGATGAGTTCGGCGATCCTCACGACCCGGCGAACCACGATCCCGAGCTGGATCTCTACGATGCATCCAACCCCCATCAAGCTCCGTACGACCAAGCCTTTCTCGACCGGTACGGCGCGGCGCAGGTCGCTCGCAATCGTCGCATCACTGGCTGGGTGCAGGAACAGCTGGCCCGAATTCGTACCGGGTCGAACCCGCACGAAGAACGCGGTTTCGTCGTGCACGGCACCATGGCCGACCCCCGTTGGCTCGATCCCGCGGTCGACGCCAACGATCGCCAACCCGGGGTGTGCTACCTGGGCGATCCGCGCGTCGTCAACCACGGTCCGGTCGGGCTCGCCAGGTTCTCGACGCTTCGCAGCTGGATGTCGCAGTGGAGCTACGACCACGCACGGGCCGACGGCGTTGTCGCCGCCGACGCGCTCACGGTGCCTGTCCTCGTCATCGACAACAGCGCCGATGACGCCTGCACCCCGAGCCATGCGCGGCGGATGTACGACGCCGTGACGCACGACGACAAGGTGAAGCACACGATCGTGGGTGCGAATCACTACTACCTTGGACCGGATCAGGCGCCTCATCTGACCCAGGCGGTCGAGCACTGCACGCAGTGGCTCGAAGGTCACGGCTTCACGTAGGCACCCAGGCGTATCCCACAACGACGCACACCGCACGATCCACACCGCAGGAAAGAAGACCGACCCATGACCAGTCCGCCGTCAGCAATGATCGACACCGGGCATCCCCGCAAGGGACAGATCCTTGCGATCATGTGCACCTGCCTCATTCTGGTGGTCGCTGGCGTCAGCTCGCTGAACATCGCCATCCCGTCGATCATCAACGACCTCGAGCCGACCAGCACGCAGACCCTTTGGATCGTCGATGCCTACGCACTCGTCTTCGCCGGCCTGCTCCTGCCCGCCGGGGCGATCGGAGATCGGTACGGCCGCAAGGAGGCCCTCCTCGTCGGTCTCGCCATCTTCGCGGCCGGTGCCATCTGGTCGTCCTACGCAGGCGACCCGACCGCACTGATCATCGCCCGAGGCTCGATGGGCATCGGCGCGGCGCTGATGATGCCGGCCACGCTCTCGATCCTGCTCGACGTCTACCCGCTCCATGAGCGGGCCAAGGCCATCGCCGTGTGGTCGGGCTTCGCCGGCGCCGGCGGTGCCATCGGCATCATCGGCGGTGGCGCCCTGTTGGAGAAGTTCTGGTGGGGCTCGGTGTTCTTCATCAACGTGCCGATCGCGGCAATCGCCGCAATCCTCATCGCGTTCTTCGTTCCGACGTCGCGCGACGCCGAGAAACGACCCCTCGACTTCGTCGGCTCGCTCCTGTCGATCGGCGGCCTGGGTGCCCTGGTGTTCGGCATCATCGAAGGCGGCGACAAGGGTTGGGGTGAGGCAGCAACGATCGGCTGGTTCGTCGCCTCCGCGGTATTGCTCGCGGTGTGGATCGCGTACGAGTCGCGCATCGAACACCCGATGCTCGAGCCGTCGCTGTTCAGACAACGCCAATTCAGCCTCGGCGCGCTCACCATCAGCGCAGCGTTCGCCGTGATGTTCGGCTTGTTCTTCGTCATCACGCAGTACTTCCAGTTCGGCCAGGGCCACTCGCCGCTCCAGGCGGGCATCCGCAACCTGCCGTTCGCGCTGACGATGGTCGTCGTGGCCCCTCGCAGTCCCGCCCTTGCGCAACGTCTCGGCAAGCGGGGCGTCATCGTGTTGGGGCTCGGCATCCAGGCGGCGGGGTTCGGCGTGTTGTCCACCGTCGGACTCGACACGCCCTACATCGTCGTGGCGCTCTGCCTCGCGCTGGCTGCGACCGGGATGGCGCTGCTCATGCCGGCCGCTTCCGAGGCCATCGTGTCGTCGTTGCCACCGAGCAAGGCGGGCGTCGGGTCTGCCGTGAACGACACCACGCGCGAGGTCGGCGGCGCGTTGGGTATCGCCGTGCTGGGCACCTTGCTGGCGTCGGGGTTTCGATCCAACATCGGCGCTGCCACCGAAGGCCTGCCACCCGAGCTGGCCGAGCTCGCCCGGGACGGGATCGGTGGGGCGTTCGCGGTGGCCGAGCGAACCAACAACCCCGGCCTGCTCGAAGCCGCACAGAACGCCTTCGTCGATGGCATGAGCCTGGCGTTCGGAACCGCCGCCGTCCTCGGCGTTGCCACCGCGATCACGCTGTTCTTGCTCTACCCCAAGAAAGCCGACGAACCCGAAGCGATTTCGGACCCGCCCGCCTACGTGACGTGACCGACATAGGTCATTCGACCTACAGCTGAGCCGAAAAGCGCCGATAGGCGCCTGTGAGAGATGATTCCCCAGAGCGTGGAGCAACGCTTGATCGACGCGTCCGAGCATCGCTCGCCGCCCAATTCCGGACCCTGCTCCCCCTCCTGATCCTGTGGGCGGCGTGTGCGACGGTGCTGGCCGGCCTTGTTCTGCAGGACGGGGTACCCGAGGCCGACCTCCTTCTCGACCCCACCACCACCGGCCGACTCCCCTGGTACACCGGCCTGGTGTCGAACCTGGGCGTGCTGGCCTGGGCCTTCGCCACGGCCGCTGCCGCCGGCGGCGCCTACATCTGCCGCCTCGGCCACCGCGAGGGCGCCAACGCATTCCTGCGGGGCGGAGCGTTGCTGTCCATCCTGCTCCTGCTCGACGACCTCTTTCAGTTTCACATCGTGATCTACCACACCACGCCACTTCCGAAGGTGGGCGTGTACCTCGTATACGTCGTGCTGACGCTGGCTTGGCTGACGACACACCGAAGCGAGATTCGCCGCACACGATGGCAGTTCCTCGCTGCCGCCGGGCTGGCCTTCGCAGTGTCGGTGGCGATCGACGTCGCCATCGGCAAGACCACGTCTGCACTCGTCGCTGAGGACGCCGCCAAGTTCCTCGGGGTGATGGCGTGGGCGGCCTACTTCATCCATTCCGCGCGCGATATCGCAACGTCGTTGGTGCAGCCGGATCCGTCGGTGGACGAGAACGCCTCCCAACTCGCCCCGAGGGCGATGGTTTCGTAGTTTGAGACCATGACCGCTCCCTGGCAGACGATTCCGCAACTCATCGACGACGCCGCCGAGCGCTTTCCCACCATCGAGGCGATGGTCGACGGTGACGTTCGCTGGACGTTCCCGGAGTTCGCCGACCAAGTGCACGGCGCGGCGGCCGCCTTCATCGCCAGTGGCGTTGCGCCAGGCGACCGCATCGCGGTGTGGGCGCCCAACATCTGGGAGTTCGCCGTCGCTGCGCTCGGTGCCCACTACTGCGGCGCGGTGTTGGTCCCGATCAACACCCGCTTCAAGGGACGCGAGGCGAGCTACGTGTTGGGCCGGGCCCAGGTCAAGATGTTGTTCACCGTCACCGACTTCCTCGACACCGACTACGTCGCGCTGCTGGACAACGCGGATCCGGTGCCGAGTCTCGACGAGATCGTGGTGATGCGAGGAGCAACATCTGGCGACACCGTGTCGTTCGCCGACTTCCTCGCCCGTAGCAACGACGTCAGCGCAGAGGTCGTTGCGCAACGGGGTGCCGACGTTTCCGGCAGCGACCTGTGCCACATCATGTTCACGTCCGGAACCACCGGGATGCCCAAGGGCGCCATGCTCGAGCACGCAGCCGTCTGCCGGGCCTACGAATCGTGGGCCTCGGTGATCGGGCTGCGCGAAGGCGACCGCTACCTCATCATCAACCCGTTCTTCCACTCGTTCGGCATGAACGCCGGCATTCTTGCGTGCCTGATGAAGGGCACCACCATGATCCCCCATCCGGTTTTCGACGTGCCGCAGGTCATGGCGCGCGTTCCCGAAGAACGCATCTCGATGCTCCCCGGGCCACCGGCGATCTACCAAACCATCCTGAACCACCCCGACCTCGACCGGTTCGACATGTCCACGCTGCGCCTCGCGGTAACCGGCGCGGCGCCGGTGCCGGTCGAGATGATCACGCAGATGCGCGCCAAGCTCGGCTTCGAGACCATCATCACCGGATACGGGCTGACCGAGTCGTCGGGCATGGCCACCATGTGTCGCCACACCGATCCCCCCGAGATCATCTCCGGCACGTCTGGTCGGGCGATCGACGATGTCGAAGTACTCGTGGTCGATGACGATGGCGTCGAAGTCCCCCGGGGCGAGCCCGGCGAGATCGTCATACGTGGCTACAACGTCATGCGGGGATACCTCGACGCGCCCGAACAGACCGCCGAAGCCATCGATTCCGACGGATGGTTGCATTCGGGCGACATCGGCGTGATGGATGCGGCCGGCAACATCGACATCACCGACCGCAAGAAGGACATGTTCATCAACGGCGGGTTCAATTGCTACCCCGCCGAGATCGAGAACCTCATGAACGAGCACCCTGGCGTGGCCCAGGTTGCCGTCGTCGGCGTTCCGGACGAGCGCATGGGCGAGGTTGGCCACGCCTTCGTCATCGCCACTGCGGGAACCGACCTCGACACCGCCGAGCTCACCCAGTGGTGTCGAGCCAATATGGCCAACTACAAGGTGCCGCGCGCGATTCACGTCGTCGACGAACTCCCGATGAACGCCAGCGGGAAAGTGCTCAAATACGAGCTGCGCGCCACCGAGCGCTGAGCGTAAGCACCGTCTGAACATCACGGTCATGAATAGGGCGATACCGACCTAGCAAAATTGATAGCAACCGACCTAGCAATGTTGTTAGGTCGGATCGGCGCTGCTGCGTTCGCAGCGCCTGAGCCGTCGTCGGCGGACCAACAACCGCACGGAGAACCGCTGCGTCACGGTGTCCTCCGGTCGTCGTCGCGGAATCCGTGCCGTCGGTCACGCGAGCACGAGAGCCGCCCCAGGGCCCTCAACTGGGGCCCTCCTGTGCCGATTCTCCTAGAAGGCCGACAGGGAGGATCTTTCGGTGAAACATCCCGGGCGGGCACGTATCGCCAGTATCGCCGCGATCGTCGCCGGCGTGGCATATCTCGGCATTCGAACAACCACATTGGGTCACGGTTGGACGCTTGCGCTCTCGATCCCACTCATCGTCGCAGAGCTGTGGGCACTCACCCAGTTGGTCCTCTTCACGTTCGCAGCCTGGCGCATCGAGACGCATGCAACAGGCGTGCCGGATGTGGCGCCAGCACCGATCGACATCGTCATCGACGCGTCGCTCGGCGATCTTCCAATGCTCGAACGCACACTCGTCGGCGCCCATACCGTCGACTCGCGCGCCGCAGTTCGGGTCGTGGACACCATGATGCGTCCAGCTCTACAGGCGATGGCCACCGACTTCGGAGCGTCGTACGTCGTCGACGAGGCGCCTTCCAGCCATGCCGATGCCGTCCTCGCGCAAGCCACGACCGACCTCTACCTCTGGCTCGAGGCCGGCCAGGTGCCGATGCCGAACGCGATCACGGCCATCAGTCCTCGTTTCCAGGATCCGTCGGTCGCCGTATGCCAGTCGGCGATCGGATTGCTGAATGCGGACTCGCTGGCCCACGTTCAGCGCGGGCGCGACGAGGATGCCCTGCAGCGCGACGTCCTCGGTCCCGGCCTGGATCGGCTCGATTGCGCTCCCTGGTTCGGTCCTGGATCCGTCGTCCGGTGCGAGGCGATCGACTCGGTCGGCGGCTTTGTCGGCGCCGGCTCAGCGACCCTGGCAAGAACACTCGTCCGCCTGCAGACGGATGGATGGACCAGCCGGTTCGAATCCAAATCGCTGGTGCGCACGGTTGCACCCGACACGCTCGGCGACTACCTCGGTCAGCGGCGCCGCAGAATGATCGCTGCATGGGTTGCGTTCCGGACGCCCCAGAACCCACTGCGCACCCGGGGCCTCTCGGCGAAGCAACGGTTGGCCCACCTCTCGATGGCGTCGATGTACGGCTCTGGCATCCGCCAACTCCTCGTCCTCGCGGTCCTCGTGGCCACGCTCATCACCGGTCGCCTTCCCTTCGTCGGTCCGCTCGTGCCCCTGGCCTCGTCATGGGCGGTTGCGACCGGACTCGCGGCCATCGCCCGACGGCAACTCGCACGGGGTTCGATGAGCCTCGGGGACTGGACGCGTCAGGGTTGGCGCACGCTCGGATCAGACCTGCAGGCACTGCTGGCAATGCGAGGGTTCGCTCTCCGAAACAGCGACCGGTCGCACCCCGCCGCTACCGGGCTTCGCTCCCTCGGTCGCCTCCGTGTGCTGACCGTCGCCGTCATCGCCCTCGACGTCGCGCTGCTACTTCGGGCTGCGACTCTTGTCGACGCCGATCTGCTGCCCGCATTTTCCACCGGCGCCAGAATCGCCGTCCTCACGTTCGGACTCATGCTGCTCGTGCCGATGGTCGATGTGTTGCAGCTCGTCGTCACCCGACGACAACGGCGAAAGAGCTTCCGGCTTCCGGTGCAGGCCGACATCGAGCTCGGTGACACGACAACGCATACGGTCGACCTGGCGATATCGGGCGTCGGGGTCTTGATGGATGCCGCTCCGGCGGTCGGAGCGCTTACACCATTTGCTCTCGTCCTTCCGATGGCCGACGGCACGCCGCGACGGCTGTCCGGTACCGCCATCGTCCGGTCCGCCAACAGCGACCCGAGCGGCTTCGTTCGCGTCGGCCTCGAGTTCACGAACCTGAGCCCGCCCGTGCGACGAGCGCTGGTCGAATACTGCCTGGTCGGCCACGCCGCCGAAGGCGCAGCGGTTGCAGGAGCAACCGGCGTTGCCGAGCCCCACGTTTTCCCGGTCACCTCCGCCAGGCACCATCACCATTCGCTGCGAACCTTGACCGGCATTGCCGGCCTGGCCGGACTCGCGACCCTCGTCGTCGGACCGACGCTTGCCTCAGCGTCCGACGAGCGGTCCGCGGCTGGTCCGGCTTGCGCCAGCGAAGCCGCGCGGTCGACGGCGAGCGGCGCCGAGATCCAAGCCGCCAGCATCGAAGGCACCAACGGCTGCCACCGGGTGACGCTCACCACCCCGGATGGCCAGGGTGCGCCTGGAGCCACGGTGCGCTACTACGCCGACGGCTGGATCGATGCCGGCGCGACCGACGCCGGCGGCGCCGCCTATGTCAACATCGTCGCTACCGATGTCGAGGTGGTGTGGGAGCGGACACGGGCTGTCTTTCCCACCACCGACGACGGAGTCGACATCGTGCTCGGCCGGATCGACGCAGGCGGCGCGCGCGCCGTCGAGATCGAGCGCGGTGCCGGGTGGGAGCCATTCTCCGACGGAATGGCGGTATTGCCGGGCCGCGTCGTCGTGCGCCTTGCCGATGGTCATACGGTCAAGGCCGTCGTCCGAAGCGGCCACGCCCTCGACGTCTCGACCGGCACCCAAACCGCCCTCGAACTCCCCGCGCAGCCCGACGTCGGGGACGACGGAGACATCCAAGACGAGACAGACAGAGGTGGCGGGTGAGCGGCATCACCGAAGATTCACCTCCCACGCCACCCGTCCACCGAGAGGAAGCCACGACGACAACGTCGACGCTCCGGCGTGGACGCAACGTCGCGGCTGTACTCATCGTTTCCTTCTCGGCGATCGTGTTCATCTGGAACGCGGTCGTCACCAGTAGCGCGCGCGTCAACGCCACCACCTCCGGTAGCAGCTTCTTCGAAGCCGGAACCGTCGATCTTGCCCAGCCCGGCACTGCAGTGGAGTTGTTGTTCGACGCTTCGGGGCTCTTTCC
Organism: uncultured Acidimicrobiales bacterium; assembly: GCA_965531045.1. Classification (GTDB taxonomy): domain Bacteria; phylum Actinomycetota; class Acidimicrobiia; order Acidimicrobiales; family SHLQ01; genus CBESNZ01. Next base: position 5,730 of record CBESNZ010000031.1, on the reverse strand, counting down.
CGGGGTCGAAACCGAGGCCTGCGTAGAAATCGAATACCGGGGGACCATTCCCTCGTCGGTACGCATGCATGCCGATCGAAAAGGCGGCGACGGCCTCGAGCGGTTCATCGACTTCCAGATCATCATGCTCGACGCAGCCAACTGCTCGACGGCAGACGCCGCAACGGGCGAACCCCTGTACAGCGGCCTTCTGTCCGATTTCTGGCGGACGCATTCCAATTACGACAACGCGATAGTCCTCGACGCCGAGATGGAAGAGACCGAAAACCTCGTCCTGCGCGCGGTCGCCGGCGTGGTGGATGACAACGCGGCACAGGGGCTATCGACCGACTTCTCGATCACGCTCGAGGCCCGGCCGTGAGACGCATCCGACGCAACGTCGATCTCCGCGCATCGCTCAAACCGATCATCGGTCTCCTGGCGTGGATCCACGTGTACCTCTTGATGCTCCTCGGCGCGTGGATCGCGATCGTGATGGTCACCACCGGCTGGAACCCGGTGGTCGTCACGAGCGGTTCCATGGCGCCCACCATTCGCCCGGGCGACGTGCTCATGGTCGACGCGCACCCGGTTGACGAACTCCTCGGCCAGCGAACGGTCATCACGTTCGCGAGTCCTCGCGACGGGGAACTCATCACCCACCGGGTTTTCGAGACGCTGCCCGAGAACCGTCAGTACATCACGAAGGGCGACGCCAATCTCACCCCGGACACCGACCGGGTGAGCCCCGAGCAGGTACGGGGTGTCGGCCGTCTGGTCGTACCACTCGTCGGGCTACCGGTCGTCTGGATGCAGGAAGGCAATCAGGTCGCGGTGCTGGCCACGTTCGTGCTCTCGATGGCTTCGGCCACCATTGCGTTCTCCTCGGTCCGCACCAGAAAACGAAAGCGAACTCGCGTCGATGGATCTCGCGCCTCGGTCATGGCCGATCAGGCCATTCGGCGCGTTCGTTTCCTCGTCGGATTGATGATCGCCAGCCAGTTCTTCCTCGACGGCGGGCGCTTCGAGACCTCTGCCGTTGGATTGTCGCGGGTGCAGCTGTTGGTCTTCGCCGTGAGTGGCCTCGCAGCGATCAATTTCGCTTCGTCGTGGATCTCCAACCACTTCGGCGACACACCACCGAAGCACCTGCCACTTCTCGAGTTGGCCGCCGACACGATCCTCGTCGTCGGATTGACGACCGCCACCGGTGGCACCGGCATCGGCTGGGTACTGATAGCGCTACCCATCGTTGAAGCCGCAGTTCGATTCCGACTCGCCGGCGCCCTTGTGCACTGGATGTTGATGGCGGGCATCACCCTGGCCACCCGCCTCTGGGTTCTCGAGCGAACGGGCACGCCGATTAACGGCATCATCGAAGAACTCGAAAAGCTTCTCGATCAACTCGGCGTGCTGCTGCTGGTCGTGATTCCGGGGGCGTACCTCGCCGAACAACTCCTGAACGATGTCGTCCTCCAACAGCGTCACACCGCGGCAGCCGTACAGCGCGGTGGGATGCTCGAACAAGTCGCGGCCGTTGGGCACGAGGTCAACCGCCTCGGTGCGGAGCTGTTCGACATTCTGGCCACCTCCGCGGTGAGCCTCGGATTCCATTCGGCCGATGTTTGTGTGAAGTTGCCGGGAAGCCCGTGGCGCGTGCTCGCCACCAGCATGTCGAACAGCGCGCTGAGTCTTCCCGTCCCCGGCGACGCCGGCAGTGCGCTGCGCGACGAAGATCTGACACAGGTCGAAGTCGTGATCGACGCCGCCGACCGCAACAAGAGCGACTTTCTGCCCCTGAACAGTCGTGGTCTCGGCACCCTGATTCGGTTCATCGTCGCCGACGAGGAACACACCCTGGTCGCCGTACGTGCCGCCTCGGAGGGATCGGACCCGCCGCCGACCGGAAGCGTCGAGGCGTTGCGGCTCCTTTGTGGCCAAGCCACCGTGGCGCTCCAGAACCGCCAGCTGATCCAAGAGCTCCAGGACGCCCATGTCGAACTTCGTCACCAGGCCACCCACGACGCACTGACAAGCCTTCCCAATCGAGCACATTTCCTCGAGCGGCTCACCAACGGACTAGCCGATGCACCGGATTCGGCGGCTCGCCATGCGGTGTTGTTTCTCGACCTCAACGGCTTCAAGGCCGTCAATGACTCGTTGGGTCACGATGCCGGAGACAAGCTGCTCGAGATCGTCGGCCATCGCCTCGTGGAGACGGTCGGCGACGCCGGCTTTGTCGCCCGGCTCGGTGGTGATGAGTTCACCATTCTGCTCGAGCCACTAGCGGATCAACGTGACGCCTTCGGGGTCGCGAGCAACATCCACCGTTCGCTTGTCGAACCGATGCCGCTCGACAACGAGACGGTCAAGGTCGGAGCCAGCATCGGCATCGCCTTTGCCGATGCGGGCCTCGATGAGAGCGAAGTACTTCGCCGAGCAGACGCCGCCATGTACGCAGCAAAGATGGGCGATAGCGGTACGAGAATCACGATCTATCACCCGGGGCTCGACGAGGCCGAACGGCGTCGTGGCCGCCTCGCTGCCGAGTTCAAGAAGGCGATGGACCGCGACGAACTCCATCTGCACTTCCAACCGGTGGTTGCTGCCCATACGGGGGTGATCGAAGGGGCCGAGGCATTGGTCCGCTGGACGCACCGAGAACTCGGCGCCGTCAGCCCGCCGACGATCCTGGAACTCGCCGAGCTGAGCGAACGCGTCGACGAGCTGAACGCATGGATCTTCCAGACGGCGCTCGGCGCCGTGCGCAGCTGCAACCTTCGACCCGATGCCGACTTCTTCATGGCGATCAACGTGTCGCCCACCGAACTCGAACTCGACTCGTTGATCACCAACGTCAGCGACGCGCTGCTGCTCAGCAACGTGTCCAGCGACCGACTGGTCGTCGAGCTCAGCGAGCGGATCGTTGCCGACCGGACCGAACTGATTCCGAACATCGACGAGTTGATCGCGCTCGGTGCGCGACTTTCGCTCGACGACTTCGGCCAGGGCCGAACCTCGCTGGCTCACCTACGCGGCTTCCCCATCAGTCAGCTCAAGCTCGACCGCATCCTCGTGCAGCAAGCCTGCCTGGCGGATGCCGATCGGATCATCCTCGAATCGATCGTCGGACTGGCCCACGATCTGGGATTCACCGTCGTGGCCGAAGGCATCGAAACCGACGAACACTCCGACACCGTCACCAATGCCGGCGCCGACTATCTCCAGGGATACGGGCTGCACAAGCCGATGCCCTTTGCGGACATGCGGGCGTTGCTCGTCCGAGAAGGCCTCGTGCAATCGGCTCGCGGCACGTCCGCCGATGATCCCCGGGCGGCGATCCAATGACGCGACCACTGTCCGAATACGCGCCCGTCGTCGACGACGGCGACCACGAGGCGGAGGAGAACTGGCTGACGCGGACGACGGCCCGGGCGTTCGCCGCAGCGGTGTCTGCGCTGCTGATCGCGACGCTCGTCGTCAACCGGTCGAACGAAGCATTGGTGACCGAGGGAAGCGTTGCCGGCACCGCACTGACGTCAGGAACGATCTCGCTCGACGACGACGATGCCGGTCGAGCGCTGTTCGACCTTTCCAACCTGGCACCCGGGCGCCCAATCGTCCGATGCCTCGAGGTGGTGTACGGCGGTTCCATCGTCCCGGTCGACCTCGTCCTCCTCGCCGAGAGCTCCGGCGACCTGGGGCCCTACCTCAACCTCTCCATCGAACAAGGAAGCGGTGGAGACTTCGATTCGTGCGACACGTTCATCCGCTCGGATGTCCTCTACACCGGCACGCTGTCGGACTTCGCTTCCGGTGAAGCGCTGCCGGTTGGCGTCATTCTCAACTCCGGGGACCGCCGAAGCTACCGAATCTCGTTCGACCTGCAAGATGAGCAAGAGGCGCTCGGGCGCGCCGCCACGGCCGACTTCATCTGGGAGGTCACGCCGTCATGAGTTCCCGAACGCACGCCGACCTCGCGAGCCCTGCAGACGACGAGACCGACGACGAACATCACCGACCGAACCTGATCGCGCTCGCCGTGCTCTTTGTGCTCGTCATCTCGATCCCCGTCCTCCTCTGGTGGCAGGCAGCGCGGAGCTCTGCTGCGTTTTCCGACAGCGAGGTTCTTGAATCCAACCATCTGGGCGCAGCGACGTTGGACCTCGAAATCGGCGAGGACACCGCCACGTTCCGGGCCGAGAACATGGCGCCGGGTGATGTCGTGTCCGGCCAACTCGAACTCGTAAACGCAGGCTCACTGCCCTTGCGCTTTGCCGTCACGGGCACCGCCGACGGCGATCCGCTGGCCGAATGGCTTCGCTTCACCGTCTGGCGGTCCGACGCGACCTGCCGACCCGATGCTGCCGAGTCACCCCTGGCGACCGACATCACGTTGACGCCGTCGCCGACGGCCCTCGTCGGCGACGTGACGGGTCAGACGTCACTCGCCGGCACCCAACTGTCCGTCGGCGATTCGATCAACATTTGCCTTGGAGCAGCCCTCCTGCTCGACGCCCCGAACGCGGTACAAGGCCGTCGAACCCAGATCGACCTCCTCGTCGATGCGGTGCACGACCTCGAGGTGGAGCAGTGACCCTCCCGACCATCTCGCACCAGGTGCGCGCCAGCCTGGCCCGCTCGATCGCGCTCTCCGTCATCATCGTGGTCGGCGTGATCGTCGGCGCCCTCGCAGCCGGCTATCGCCCTGTCGTCCTGCAAACCGGCAGCATGGGAGAAACCGCCCCTCCGAAGTCGTTGATCGTCGCCGTGCCCCGCTCCGCCGACGATGTCATCGTCGGCGACATTCTCGTCATGCGCCGACCGGGCGCGACGCCCGTCACCCACCGCGTCATCGAAATCGAGAGCTCGGGTCCCATCCGGTTTGCCATCACCCAGGGTGACGCAAACGAGGCGCCCGACGCTGCGCCCTACACGCTCGAGGGCGAGCAACTGGTCTCCCGCTGGATTCTTCCGGGCTGGGGCGGCGTCATACAGTCGGCCTTCCAGCCCGGCATCGCGCTCGGCGTTGTGCTGCTCGCCACGATCGCCTTGGCGTTCCAGGCGCTGCGGAGCATCTGGACGCCTCCGGCCGCATCGACGACCGCCGAAGCTCCCCGTCCCGTGTCGAGTCACCCCGTCCGGTCAGCGGCAAAACCTACGAACCGGGTCCGACGGGCGCTGGCGGTCGTGACGGTACCCCTCGTTGGCCTGATGACCGCCGGCGTGGCCTGGGCGCTGTTCGACTCGGCCGACTCGGTCACCTCGAACGATTTCACGACCTCGGCGTGCTTCGACGCCCAGCTCGGCTCGGTGTAATCGGGCGAGACCATCCACGCGGTCGACGGCATCGTCACGGTTCCGATCACCGCGGTCGACCCGACGGGCTCGTTCGTGATGGCCTCGATCCGCAGCGCTTCGAACGAACCGGCAGACAGCGTCGTACAGGTCCGGCTGGCCGGCGGTGGCACCGAACTCGAACTCGTGCGATCGACGGACAATGCGATTCCCGGCCCCGTGACCGTTGCCTGGTCGGTGGTGGAATACAGCTGCGGTCTCAGCGTGCAGCGAGGCACCGCGGTCGGCGACGGCACGAACCAGCTCGACGTCGCGATCGGGGCAGTCGACCCCGCCGCAAGCTTTGCACTCGTCTCGACCGCTGCCGAACCCGGCGCCACTGCCTTCGACGCCGACGATCTATTCATCGCCGAGCTCACCTCGCCGACGAACCTGCGAATCCGCACGGCGGGC
>CBESNZ010000030.1:0-15093 GCA_965531045.1 uncultured Acidimicrobiales bacterium | reverse complement strand
GTATCGGAGATGACGCGCTCAGAGATGACGCGCTCAAGCGAACAAAGCGCGCGGTATCGGAGACCGCGCGCTAGCGGTCGGAGCGCGCGGTATCGGAGACCGCGCGCTAGCGGTCGGAGAGTTTGCCGGATCCCCACCGGGTGAGCGCACGCGGGGCACTGCGGGCCAGACGCGACGCCGCCTTGTTCATGATTCCCGATACGAAGATCACCTTGCCGCTGGCGGCGCCATCCAGGCCGACGGCAGCAACCTGGCCTGCGGTCTGCCACAACGCATCGGGCAGTTCGGACGAGTCGAACTCGGCCCGCTCCTGAAACTCGGTGCGGGTGAGCCCGGGGCAGAGGCAACTCACCGTGACATTCTTGGGCGCCAGCTCGAGATGCAACGACTCGCTCAGGCTGCTGACAAATGCCTTGGTTGCGTTGTAGGTGGCCGACTGCGCCGACGGAAGATCGCCGGCCACCGACGAGACGTTCAGGATCGTCCCACCCCCGCGTCGCACCATCGCCGCACCGCCGGTCGCACACAATTCGTGGAGTGCCGTGACGTTCACATCGATGATTCGCTGCCGCCGATCCGCGGGCAGATCGATGAGGTCGCCGGTGAAGCCGAGTCCGGCGTTGTTGACCAACAAGTCGATCGGATCGTCATCGTCGTCGAGCCGTTCGGCGACGGCGCCGACTCCAGCAGTCGTACTGAGGTCGGCCACGAGAACCTCGACCCGTACCGGCAGCTCGGCCGCTACCTCCTCGAGCCGGGCCCGATCACGGGCGACAACGACCAGATCGGTGCCCTCGGATCCGAGTATGCGCGCCATCTCGCGGCCGATGCCGCTCGACGCTCCGGTTACCAGTGCACGTGTCCAGCGAGGTGACATGGCAACGAGTCTTCCACGCCGATGCCCCAGCGCCGAAAAAACGACGCTAACCGCGAGCAGCGTCGAGTTGGGTCCCAAAGGTCTCGGCTACGTCGATCCAGCCCTGCACCATGTCGAGCACCATGTCCTTGGCCGGTCGCACCTTGTCCATGCTGCCGATGATCTGGCCTGCCGGATAGCCGCCGAGCTCCTTGCTGTGCACGCGGCCCCACCGGCTCGAGTATTCGCTCCACAGCAGTCCCTGGATCGGCATCGGCAGCGTGTCGGGCGCATCTTCGCGTTCCCATGCCGCAACCCACGCCGAGCGAAACTGGCGGGCCGGCTTGCCGGTCATCGATCGCGACCGCACGAAGTCGGTCGTCGACGCCTCGAGCAGATTCTCGGTGACCTCGGGCTGCATGTCGGCCTCGGTGGCGAGCAGCCACATCGAGCCGGTCCAGGCACCCTGAGCGCCGAGTGCCATCGCCGCGGCCATTTGGCGTCCGTCGGCGATTCCGCCCGCAGCGAGCACGGGGACGTTCGGGCCGACGGCATCGACCACCTGTGGGACGAGCACCATCGTGGAGATGTCGCCGCAGTGCCCACCGGCTTCGGTGCCCTGCGCGATGATGACATCAGTGCCGATGGCGAGCTGGCGCTCAGCGTGCTGACGTGAGCCGACGAGCCCGCCGACCAGCACACCGCGCTCCTTGCACTGATCGACCACGTACTTGGGTGGTGGACCGAGCGCATTGACAACCATGTTCACGTTGTCGTGACTCAGCGTGACCTCGACCTGCCCCGGGCCCTCGGAATCGACGTTCAGCCCGGCGGCCTTGGGGACGCGATCGTCGTCTTCGGGCAATGGCGGAATGTCGAATTCGTCCATGATGCTCTCGGCAAAAGCCCGGTGCGTGTCCGGGATGAGCGAGGCAAGGTATTCGGGTGTGGCTTTGTCGCCGCCGCCCTGACCCTCGTACTTCGCGGGCATGGCAAAGTCGACCCCGTAGGGCTTGCCGCCGACGTGTTCATCGATCCAGTCGAGCTCGATTTCGAGCCGTTCCGGTTCATAGGCGAGGGCCCCCAACACGCCGTACCCGCCGGCGTTGGTGACCGCGGCGACGACGTCGCGGCAGTGGGAGAAAGCGAAGATCGGAAACTCGATCCCGAGGTGGCCACAAATCGGTGTCTGCATGCCCTCCTTGTTAGCACCGCCGGGCGGTTGCGCCGTTTTCGATGACGGCGCATGAGCCGTCCCCGCCGAATCAGCCGGGGTCGGCGATGAGTTCGATTTCGACTCGGGCATGCAGTGGCAGTGCCGAGACGCCGACGGTGGTTCGCGCCGGGAACGGTTCGACGAAATGCTCGGCGTATGCCGCGTTCATCTCGGCGAAGTCGTCCATGTCGGTGAGGTAGACGTTGACCTTCATCACGTCGTCGGCGCCAAGGCCGCGGGCGGCCAGCACATTGAACAGGTTCCGGAAGCACTGGCGAGTCTGTGCAGCGACGCCGCCCTCGACCAGTCGCCCGGTGGCGGGATCGAGGGGCGTCTGCCCGGAGCAGTAGATGGCGCCGGGGCCGACGATCGCCTGGCTGTAGGGCCCGACGGCCACGGCGTCGTGAGGGGTTATGGGCGTCCGCACGTGCGTGCCACACCCATCAGATAATCCTGCTGTCGTGACCGGCAACGCTTCGCGTTGCGCAAGAAGACGCCGTCTTCTCGCACGGCCATGGAAAACAAGTCATCAGATAATCCTGCTGTCATGGCCTGCCCAGTAGTCGTCTTTGAGGAGCCGCTTGTAGAGCTTGCCGGTGGGGTGGCGGGGCAGTTCGTCACGGAAGTCGACCGAGCGCGGGCACTTCACATCGGCGAGTTGCTCGCGGCAATACGCGATCAGCTCTTGGGCCAGCGCATCGGCCGCCGCATCGTCAGCGGGCATCTGCACCGGCTGCACGATGGCCTTCACCTCTTCGCCGAAATCCTCGTTCGGCACGCCGATCACCGCGACGTCGGTGACGGCCGGATGCATCGTGAGGATGTTCTCGGCCTCTTGCGGATAGATGTTCACGCCGCCCGAGATGATCATGTAGGCCTTGCGGTCGGTGAGGTACACGAACCCGTCCTCGTCGACCCGGCCCACGTCGCCCAACGTCGACCAACCCCGGGGGTGGCGTGATCCTGCGGTCTTCTCGGGATCGTTGTGATATTCGAACTCGCTGCCCTCACCACCGTCGGCACCACCAAAGTAGATCGTGCCTTCCTCGCCGACGGGCACTTCCTCACCCTCGTCATTGCAGATGTGGACTTCGCCGTTGATCGGCTTACCGACCGTACCCTTGTGGGTCAGCCAGTCGGCCGAGTTCGTGTAGCAGAACCCGTTGCCCTCGGTGCCGGCGTAGTACTCGTGCAGCACCGGACCCCACCACTCGATCATCTGCTCCTTCACCGCCTTTGGGCACGGGGCTGCGGCGTGCACGGCAGCGCGGAGGCTCGACACGTCGTACCGATCACGCACCTCTTGATCGAGTTTCAACATGCGGACGAACATGGTGGGCACCCATTGACTGGTGGTCACCTCGTACTTCTCGATCGCCGCCAGCGCCCCCTCGGGGTCGAAACGCTCCATCGCCACCACGGTTCCGCCGGCCCGCATCACCGACATGCAGAATCGCAACGGCGCGGCGTGGTACATCGGCGCCGGAGAAAGGTAGCGACAATCTTCCTTCACCTCGAACAGCAACATCAGCAGCATCAGCAACGGGTTGGCCGATCCGAGCGACGTCTCGGGCCGAGGGACCTTGACCCCCTTCGGGCGACCGGTCGTGCCGGACGAATACAGCATGTCCTGACCTTCGCTGCGGTCGGCCAACGGTTCTGCCGGGTACTGCGACACGGTCGGTTCGTAGTCGTCGTACCCTTCGATCGCACCGCCCAGGGCCAAACGGATTCGGACGTTCGGCATCCGGTCGGCGAGCGCAACCGCTTGCTCGGTCTTGTACGGCGACGTGATGAACGCCTGCGCACCACAATCGTTGATGATGTAGTCCATCTCGTCGGTGGTGAGGCGCGAGCTGAGCGCCGTGTAATACAGCCCGGCGTAGTGAGCGCCCCAGGCGACGGCGAAGTACTCGACCCGATTCTCGAAACAGAAGGCAACGTGATCGCCCGGCAGCAACCCGGCCTTCCGGAAGAGCTGCGAGAGCCGGTTGGCATGATCCTCGAGCTCGCCATAGGTCATCGAGACGCCGGACTCGGCCATCACGACCGCCAACCGCTCCGGGTCACTCGCCGCATACGTGCCCGGATAGAAACTGGTGTCGGGCGCCGGATCTTCCGCCGCCGGTTCGTTCTTGGCAGGATCGTTCGCAGGATCGTTTGCAGGGCTGTCGGGCATCGGGTCTCCGCAACGTCGACGTCGTGGCGTCGTCGTCTGGGTCAAGGTTCAGACCGCGAAGGTACCAGCCGCACAATGGCCGTCGACAACTGACGATCTGCGATGATCGACAGCTATGGATTTCAACTTGGCGAACCTTGTCGAGACCGTGGCCGAACTCGCTCCGGATCGTCTCGCCGTGATCTTTCGCGATCAGCGGTTGACCTATGCCGATCTCGTTGGCCGCTCGCGGCGATTGGCCAATCTGCTACTCGACGCCGGCCTGCACGTCCGGAAGGAACGGGACGAACTCGCCGGCCACGAGGCGGGCCAGGACTTCGTGGCGTGCTACCTCCACAACGGCAACGAGTACATCGAGGCCATGCTCGGCTCGTACCAAGCTCGGGCCGTTCCGTTCAACGTGAACTACCGCTACGTGGCCGATGAGCTCACCTATCTCCTCACCGACAACCGAGCGAAGGCGGTCATCTACCACTCGGCTTTTGCACCGACCCTCGCCGCGGTTCGCAACCGAACACCGTCGCTCACCACGCTGTTGCAGGTTGCCGACGAATCCGGCCACGACCTTCTGCCCGGCGCTCGCTGGTATGAGGAGGCACTCGCTGCATCGACCGACACCCCACCCGATGTCACCACCTCCCCCGACGACCTGTACGCCCTCTACACCGGCGGGACAACCGGCTTGCCCAAGGGTGTGCTGTGGCGCCAGGCCGACATCTTCGTCGCCGGCATGGGTGGCAAACACCCGGTGACCGGCGAAGAGTTCTCGACGCTCGACGACATCACCGAACGCGCCTCCCGTCCCAACAACGTCCGGCAGCTTCCAACCCCGCCCTTCATGCACGGTGCCGGCCAATGGGCGCTCTTCGCGTCGCTGGCTGCGGGCGGCACCATCCTCCTGCCCGACGTGGTCGATCGCCTCGACGCCGACAGCGTGTGGGACATCGCCGAACGTGAGCGAGCCACGTCGATGATGATCGTCGGCGACTCGTTCGCCCGTCCGCTCGTCGAGTCGTTCGACCGCCGGCCCCGCGACGTTTCGTCACTACGACGCATCGGCTCAGGTGGAGCCATCCTCAGCGCCGAGCTGAAGAAGCAACTGATGGAGCGATGCACAAACGCGCGGGTGGTCGACGGCCTCGGGTCGTCCGAGACCGGCGCGCAGGCCGCACAGGTTTCCAGCTCGAGTGACGATGCCCGAACCGCCGAGTTCACGCCCGACCCCGCGATGACCGTGGTCGATGAAGCCCGCACCGAGGTCCTCGAACCGGGCCACGATGGTCTCGGCTGGCTCGCCCAGACCGGACGCATTCCGTTGGGGTACCTGGGCGACCCCGACAAGACCGCTCGCACCTTCCCCCTCATCGACGGTCGGCGCATGGCGGTGCCCGGGGATCGCGCACGGGTGCGAGCCGACGGCACGCTCGAGCTGCTCGGCCGCGACTCGGTCACGATCAATACCGGCGGCGAGAAGGTCTTCGCCGAAGAGGTCGAGCAGGCCATCATCCGTCATCCGGCGGTCGCCGACTGCGTCGTGTGTGGCCGGCCGAGCGAGCGCTGGGGGAACGAAGTCGTCGCCATTGTCGAGTTCAGGCCGGGGGCCTCGGCCACCGATGATGAGTTGACGACGAATGCGGCCCAGTCCCTGGCGCGCTACAAGCTTCCCAAGCAGGTAATCGCGGTCGACAAGCTTCTCCGCAGCCCCGCGGGCAAGGTCGACTACCGCTGGGCCAAGGCCGTCGCGCTGGGAGACACCGCATGAGCGCAGTGAGCACCCGGCCGGCCAAACGGTTGTGGGGGTACGCGCAGGGCCATCGACCCCGGATTTGGGTCGCGACGACCTACTCGATCCTCAACAAGATCTTCGATCTCGCGCCGCCGCTGCTGATCGGCCTGGCCATCGACATCGTCGCGAACGACGGCAACGGCTTCATGGCCGCAATCGGCCCCGACAGCGTTCGAGCCCAGATCGTGTGGCTCAGCCTGTTGTCGTTCATCATCTGGAGCCTCGAGTCGGTCTTCGAGTACTTGTACCGCGTGGCCTGGCGCAACCTCGCCCAGGACGTCCAGCACGACCTGCGCCTCGACACCTACGAGCGCGTGCAGGAGCTCGACCACCAGTGGTACGAGGACCGCAGTACCGGCGACCTCTTGGCGGTGATGAACGACGATGTGAACCAACTCGAGCGATTCCTCGACATCGGCGCCAACGAGGTGATCCAGGTAACGACGACCGTCCTCGTGGTCGGCGCGTCGTTCTTCTACATCGCGCCCGACATCGCGTGGTGGTCAATCGTCCCGATCCCGTTCATCGCCTATACCGCCATCTGGTTCCAACGGAAGCTCGAACCCCGCTACGCCACCGTGCGCGACCAGGCCGGGTTCCTGAACAGCCAGTTGGCCAACAACGTCCTGGGTATGTCGACCGTCAAGAGCTTCGTGGCCGAGCGCCGCGAGCACACGCGCATCGAGGGCGAATCGAACGCGTACCGCGACGCCAACCGCAGCGCCATCAAGCTCAGCTCGATGTTCACGCCGCTCATCCGCATCGTCATCCTGATCGGCTTCACCGGCACCCTGGTGGCGGGTGGCCTTCAGGCCCTCGACGGTGCGCTGTCGGTCGGCGAGTACTCCACCATGATGTACATGAGCCAACGGTTGCTGTGGCCGCTCACCCGGCTGGGGGAAACCTTCGACCAATACCAGCGGGCCATGGCGTCGACCAACCGCATCCTCGACGTGCTCGAAGCCGAGCCGGGAATCCTCTCGGGATCCGCTCCCCTGTCGCTCGCGGTCGGTGAGGGCGAGATCGTCTACCACGATGTGACCTTCGCCTACGACGAGGCCGGACCGGCGGTACGACACCTCGACCTCATCGTTCCTGCGGGTCGGACCACCGCCATCGTCGGACCCACCGGATCGGGCAAGAGCACGATGGTCAAGTTGCTGTTGCGGTTCTACGACCCTTCCTCGGGCACCATCACACTCGACGGCCAGCCGATCGACAGTCTGGTGCTGCACGACCTCCGGGCGGCGACCGGCCTCGTCAGCCAGGACGTGTATCTGTTCCACGGCAACGTGCGCGACAACATCGCCTACGGCCGCCCCGACGCAACCGAGGCCCAGATCGTTCATGCCGCCCAGGCCGCGGAGGCCCACGACTTCGTCATGGCCCTTCCGGAGGGCTACGACACGATCGTCGGCGAGCGCGGACAGAAGCTGTCCGGTGGCCAGAGGCAGCGGCTTTCCATCGCTCGAGCCGTCCTGAAGGACCCGCCGATACTGCTTCTCGACGAAGCGACGTCGGCCGTCGACAACGAAACCGAGGCCGCCATCCAACGCAGCCTCGACACGATCAGTCAGAACCGCACCACGTTGGTGATCGCGCATCGGTTGTCGACGATCCGCAATGCCGACCGCATCCACGTGCTCGATGCCGGCAGCATCGTCGAGTCCGGCAGCCATGACGAGTTGGTGGCACTCGGCGGCCATTACACGCGTTTGTGGAAGGTGCAGACCGGCGACCGGAGCTAGCCCGCTATGCAAGCCAAACCGAGTGCATTAGTGTCACCTCCGATAGGCCTGAGCGGGCGTGCATTGGGGGGACATGCGGGTAGCGGTGGCGGTGTGTTTACTTTCGACGACCCTCAGCTGGGGCGCGGGTGTTGCGGAGGCCGCCACACTCGTGACGGTGGATGCGACTGTGGCGTCGGGTAACGACGACGCCGAGCAACGAGCGACCGGTTCGGTCACGCTGACCAGCGGCGATCTCGAGTTGGTCGAAGAGAACGGTGACCGACAGATCGTCGGTCTGCGATTTGCCGACCTGGGCATCGCACCGGGTTCGACGATCCATCATGCCTCGTTGCAGTTCAGCGTCGACGAAACCAGTTCAGGGCCCGCCACACTTCACCTCCACACCGAAGCCATCGACGATTCGGCCGCATTCACGACGACGGCGGGAAGCCTGGGATCGAGATCTCGCAGTATCGCCGAGGTCCTTTGGACGCCGGCCCCGTGGCCAACCGTCGGTGAGCGTGGCGCCGATCAGGAGACGCCCAACCTCGCTTCGATTGTGCAGGCCGCCGTGAGCCGTCCCGGGTGGTCAGCCGACAACGCTTTGGCGATACTCATCGACGGCGCCGGCACCCGCGTGGCCGAGTCCCGCGACTCCGGCGTCGCCACCAGCCCGCTGCTGCACATCGAGTTTGCCCCGGGGCCCCCGACCACTGCCCCGACGATGGCCACCATTTCGCCCACAGAAGGCTCTCCCGGACAAACGGCGATCGTCACCGGAACGGGCTTCTTGGGTACGACGGCCGTGACCTTTGACGGTGTCGCCGCGGCGTTTGCCGTCGTTTCCGACACCGAACTCCACGTCGTCGTTCCGGCCGAACTCGCTCCGGGGCCGACCACCGTGTCGATGGCAACCGCAGCCGGAACCGCTGATGGCCCGGGGCCGTTCACCATCAATCCGCCGGATCCGCTTGAGGTGCCGACGGAGTATCCGACCATCCAGGCGGCCATCGACGCGGCGAACGAGGGTGAGACGGTGCTCGTCGGACCGGGCACCTATGTCGAGAGCCTGGTCATCGACAAGGAACTGACGCTCACCTCGACGTTTTCGACCACCGGCGACCCGGCCGTCATCGATCAGACGATCATTCAATCCGATGGCGTGCTCGACGGCGTGCTCGTCGAGGCAGGACTCGGGACCGACACGACGATCCAGGGATTCCTGATCACGAGCGGATCGACCGACCCGGATCCCGGACTCGATGGCATCAGGTTGCTGTCGGGCGCCCACGTTCTCGACAACCACATCACGAAGTTCGGCGATGCGATCGACTTCGATCCACCACTGCCCACGCCAGCCACGTGTTTCTGCCGGCGAAACCTGATCGAGGACAACGGCGACGACGCCATCGACCTCGATGGCGCAGCCGCCGGCGAGTTCACCGGCAACACCCTCCGCAACAACGGCGACGACGGTATCGAGATCCGAATCCAGGACTACGCAGCACCGCTGTTGATCACCATCGCCGACAACATCATCACGGGCAATGGCCAGGACGGCATTCAAATCATCGACGAACCCGGCGCCTCCAATCGACACTTCGTCATCGACGGCAACATCATTGCCGCCAACTCGCGCGCCGGTCTCGGACTCATGGACAACTCGAATACAACCGAGGACTACCGCGCAGCGAGTCTGCTCGATGCCATCGATCTCACGAACAACTCCTTCGTCGACAATGATCACGGGGTGAGCGGCGGTGACAACGTCGCCGCCGCGAACAACATTTTCGTCGCCAACAACGTTGGGGTCAAAGGAGTCGACGGTTCGTCGATCGTCAGCACAGCGCTGTTCTGGGCCAACGACACCGACGTCTTGACCTCGAATGTCGATGCCGCAACCCGCCTCGACGCCGACCCGCTCCTCGGAGTCGACTACGCACTCTCGCCTTCGAGTCCGGCCATCGACGCCGGCGTCGCATCGTTCGACTGGCAAGGACGCACGGTCCTCGACCTGTTGCCGGCCGACTACGTCGGTGCTGCACCCGACCGCGGTGCCAGCGAATTCGAGCAGCAGCCACCATCGGATCCGGTCATTACCGAACCGATCACCGGCGCAGTCCTGCCGTTGGCCGACGTGACCCTGAGGGGCACCGCTGATCCCAACACCGCGGTCGGCGTCGTGGATGGCTTCACTGTGATTGGCGTCACGACGTCGGACGCAAACGGGCAGTGGTCTTTCGACGCAACCGGTTTGGCCGACGGTACGCACTACTTCTGGGTGATCAGCGGGAACGCCGCAGGATTCTCCGGGGTTGCGGGCGTCATCGTGGTCACCGTCTCTACCACCTGACCAAACGGCCACTGCGCAGAGACGCCTTCGACGCTCGCGAGTAGGATGACGCCGTGCCCTACGAGACCCCCGAATATCACCCCGCATTCGAGGAGTACTGCGAAACGATCTTCGAGCTGGCCGAAGACGATGTTTCGGTCATTCAGGCGCGCATTGTCGAACGCCTCGAGGTCTCGCGGCCGGCCGTCTCCGAAATGATCAAGAAGATGGAGGCCGAGGGTCTGGTCGCCATCACCGATGGAGGTATCTCGCTCACCGAGTCCGGGTCGACCATCGCCACGCAGGTCGTGCGCCGCCATCGCCTCGCCGAGCGCTTTCTCACCGACATACTCGGTTTGTCCTGGACCGTTGCCCACCACGAGGCCGGCAAGTGGGAACACGTCATCTCCCCATCGGTGGAGGCCGCACTCATGCGGGTCCTCGACGATCCCACGACCTGCCCGCACGGCAATCCGATTCCGGGATCCGACTATGTGCCGCCGGCCGATTCGTCGGTGCTCAGCGAACTCGAAACCGGGGCCGAGTTCCGGGTCGAGCGCATCCCCGAAGAGCTCGAGTTTCGTGACGGCCTTCTCGAATTCCTCGAAGAGTCGGCCATTCTGCCCGGCAACGTCGGCCGCGTCACGGCGGTGTCACCCGACGGCACAACCACGGTGGAAATCGACGGCAGCAGCGTCGGTGTCGGCACCTTCGCCTCCGCCCGAATACTCGTCTCCGCCGTTCGCTTCGCTCACTAACCGAGTTGCTCGCCCAGGGGCTCACAACATCGACCTCTGGACAAAGCACGCACTCAGTAGTGGTCGATCCGGCGGAGCACGACCACCCACGTGAGCACCGCGCTAAGGGCCACGAGGACCAGCGACGCGAGCGCCCCCTGTGCCAAAGCGCCTTCCTCACCGGCAGCCCAGATATCGGTGGCGAGGGTGTCGAAGCCGATCGGCGCGAGCAATAGCGTGGCCGGCAGCTCTTTCATGGTCGAGAGCATCACCAACCCGGCTCCGGCCAAGAGCCCGGGAGTCATCAGCGGGAGCTCGATGCTGAAGAATCGGCGGGTTCGACGAGCGCCGAGCGACGCAGCCGCATCGCCCAGTCGCTCGGGCACAGCCGAAACCGCGACGTGCGCCGACCGGGTCGCCTGCGCGCCGAAATGCAGGACATACGCCACGATGAGCAGTGGCAAGGTCTGGTACCAGCGCTCGATGATCGGAGCATCGATCGCCCAGAAGGCCACCGAAAGCGCGATGACCACCCCTGGCAGCGCGAAGCCGCCAACCACCATCGCATTGGTGAGTCCGCCGATACGACTGCGGTAGCGGGCGGTGAGCCACGCAATCGGCAGCACGACGGCGATCGCCACCGCCGCAGTGATGAGACCGGCCTGAGCCGTGTGCCACATCGGGGACAGCAAACCCGAAACATCGGTCCCGAGCCCTACCGAATCGACTTCGGCGGTAAGCCCCCGAACTGCCCAGAATGCGAGCACCGCGACCGGGCCGAGTAGAGCATTTCCGAGAAACAGCGCAGCACCGACGAGCGCCGGCCAGCGCCAGCGACCCAACGGCACGACCAGTGCTTGGCGCGAACGAACCGCCTCGACGCGGCGACGCCGTTGGTCCAACCGGCGCTCGGCAAAAACCACGACCAGCGCCACAACGCCGAGCAAAAGTGCCAGACCCATCGATCGCGACTGGTCGAACAGCTTGTCCGCGTAGATCTGCTCGGTGAGCGTGTCGTACCCGAGCAGCGCCACCGCTCCGAAATCGCTGATCGTGTAGAGGAACACCAGGAGACCACCGGCCCACACGGCTCCGGAGATCTGGGGGAACACCACGGTGCGAAAAACGGCCGCCGGGCTGCGACCGAGGAGCCGAGCCGACTCTTCCAATGTCGGGGACAGCGACCCCAATCGAGCAGCAACCGGCAGGTACACGTAGGGATAGGTGAAGAGGGTGAGCACGAGCCAGGCACCTCGGAGGCCACGCATGTCGGGCAGCGTGTCGATGCCGACGGGTGACAGCAGTTCGCTCACCAGGCCGCCGTTCGCGAACCCGGCGAGCAGCGCGGTGGCACCGACGAAACTTGGGAACACCAACGGCAGCGGGGCCAGGATGCGCCAGGCCCGTCGGCCCGGCAGATCGGTGCGAATGGTGAGCCAGGCGAGCGCGGTTCCGACGATGACCGACGACATCGATACCAGGAACCCGAGCCACAACGAACGTCGCAGCGGCTCCCACGTGCGACGCGACCACAGAACGTCGGCCACGTTGGTCCCGAGGTCGACGTTGCGCCACACCACGTAGGCGAATGGGCCGATGAACAACACGCCGACGACGCCAGCGACGACCAGCAGACCGGTTGGTGGGCGCCGGGTGAACGCAGCCGGCCCAGGCGCGAGAGCGCCGCCGACCGGAACGTCTGGTTCCAGTTCGGCGGCGGTCATGGAGGCTTTGCGCCGGTTACTGCTCGATACCACTATCCCGAATCATCTCGATGGTTCCGGTGAGGCCATCGCCCAAAAGGTCGAAATCGATGGTGTCGACCGCCAAACCCTCGAGGGCCGGAAGCCCTTCGGGGGCAGCGATACCGGGAAGCAACGGATACTCCTGGGTCTCGGCGACAAAGGTACGTTGCGCCTCTTCGCTGAGAAGATAGGTGAGGAGCGCTTCGCCGGTTGCGACAGCATCCGACGACGCCAGTACCGAGCCACCGGTGACGATGACCAGCGAACCGACATCGTCAGCTGGCAGGAAGTAGTTGCGGCTGGGCACCGACGGGTCGGCCTCGAGCGCTCGCAGGTTGTAGTAGTGATTGACGAGCCCCATCGGAATCTCGCCGCGACCGACCGCCTCGACGATGGGCGAGTTCTTCACATAATTCGGCGAGTCGTTTGCCGCCATGGCTGCGAGCCACTCGGCGGTGGCTTCGTCCCCGAGCTCGGCGCGCATGGCGGTGACAAAGTCCTGAAACGAGCCGTTGGTCGGCGCAACGCCGACCTGTCCGGCGTACTTGGGATCGGCGAGGTCGAGCACCGAGGTCGGCAAGTCTGCTTGGTCGACGAGTTCGGAGTTGTAGACGATCACACGGGTTCGACCGGTGAGCCCGACCCAGGTGCCGTCGGAAGCCGCGAAACCCGGATCGACCAGGCCGACGAGGTCGGCATCGAGGGGTACGAGACGGTCCTCGCCGGCGAGGAGGCTGAGCGCACCGGGACTCTGCGATATGAAGACGTCGGCCGGCGAGCTGTCACCCTCGGTCTGCAGCAGCAACGCAAGCTCGGCGGAGTCGCCGTACCGAGCTTCGACCTCGACGCCGGTGGCAGCGGTGAAGTCGTCGAGAAGCGGCGCGATCAGTTCCTCGCTGCGGCCCGAGTACACCGTGATCGAATCGGCCAGCTCGGCGACGGACGTGGATGTGTCGCCGGGGTCGGACTCGTCGCCCGGACCGGCATCGTCGCTTCCGCACGCAGACGCCAGGAGCGCCAGCACGCCCAGCAGCAGAATGAATGGTTTCCAAAAACGGGTCTTGATCATGAGCGTCACTTTACGCATAACTCCGTGAATGTAAAGAATACCTAACATATGATGTTCGTCACACCAACTGGCTCGACGGGTTGCTGAGCGACTGGCCCGCCGCATTCGTCGAGGCAGTGTCTTCCGAGGACGCTGCATCTTTGGAATACGAGATGGTGCGAGCCCCGTTGTGGCCGACGGCAACGCGGTCGCCAGCCGCAAAACTCGGCGTGCCCATCGCCCGACTTCGCACCACAGAATCGTCGGCCAGCCTGACGGTCGTGAGTGCGTCGTGGCCGTGATAGTCGACCTCGAGCACGATCCCGGTCGTTCCACCCCCATCCAGGACGCCGGCCACATTGAGCTCGATGTGCTCCGGCCGAACCAACACCCGCACGTCTCCATCAGCAGCCACATCGAGCGGCACGATGCCAAGGGCCGTCGTGGCCTCGCTTCCGCTGGCCACGCCATCCAAAAGGTCGGCGGCTCCGACGAAGCCGGCCAGCCATGGATCGGCCGGCCGCGAGTAGAGCTCGGCGGGGCTCGCTTGCTGCACGACGACGCCCTCGCGCATCACCGCCACCTCGTCGCCCAGAACGAAAGCCTCGTCTTGATCATGCGTCACGAACAACGCCGTGATGTCGAGGTCTCGCAACAGCTGCGCGACATCGCCGCGTACGTCCACCCGGAGTTTCGTGTCGAGGCTCGAGAACGGTTCGTCGAGCAGCAACACGGACGGCTTCGGGGCGAGGGCGCGAGCCAGAGCGACGCGCTGCTGTTGCCCGCCCGAGAGCGACCCAGGCAGTCGATCGGCGAGCTCGTCCACATCGACCATCTCGAGCAGCTCGGCGACGTCGGCGTGCATCGCACCCCGACCACGACGCAAGAATCGACCACGCTGTCGACGAGGCAACCCGTACGCCACGTTCTCGGCCACCGTGAGGTGCGGGAACAACGCCCAATCCTGAAAGACCATGCCGACTCGACGACTCTCGGCGGGAAGGTGCAGTCCCGGGCCGGCGACGCGCTCTTCGCCGAGCCAGATCTCACCTTCGTCAATCCGCTGCAATCCGGAGAGCACCCGCAGCAGGGTGGTCTTGCCACAGCCGCTCGGGCCGAGAATCGCCAAGTGCTCGCCGGGGGCGACCTCAAGCTGCACGCCGCGCAATACGGGAGCGGCACCGAGTGCCACCCGCACGTCTCGAACCTGGACCCCACGGGCCACGATGTCAGGCATGCTTGACACGGTATCGGAAGCCCCGCACGCGTCCATAGTCAGCCCGTTCAGCGCGCATCCCACCACACCGCGTGAGATCGGTGTCAGACACGTGTCTGACACCGATCCTGCGGTGGGCGCGAGGTCGCGCGCGGAGCGTGTTATTGGGGTGGCGTGGGCGGCGGAGTGATGGTGCCTTCGGCGACATGAAGACCGCCACGACATGAAGACCGCCACGACATGAAACC